>NZ_JBFAYF010000029.1:0-125788 GCF_040681165.1 Actinoplanes sp. NPDC051851
GGCACCCGGGACCCGACCCACCCCGGGCCCGCGGGGGGGGGGGGGGGGGGGGGGGGGGGGGGGGGGGGGGGGGGGGGGGGGGGGGGGGGGGGGCTGCGGGGGGGGGGGGCGGGGCGGCGGGCGGCAGCGCGGCGGGGGCGGGGCGGGGGCAGCGCGGGGCAGGGGCAGCGCGGGGCGGGGGCGGGGCGGGCGTTACCAACCGGTCGGGTTGCTGCCCGACTCGCGGGAGATGCCGGAGCCGGTGTCCGGGTAGTCGCCGAAGCGCTTGTGGTGGATGTTCGCGAAGAAGTAGCACATGGACTCGCACTCCGCGTCGAGGACGGCCATGCCCGGCGCGGCGTCGACCGCGTCGTAGAAGCGCCGCCCGGCCGCCACGATGAAGCCCCGGCAGTAGAGGAAGCCGTCGTCGGAGCCGTCGGTGAACTCGTGGATCTCCTCACGGTCGATGTCGTAGAGCCGGCGCTCCAGCACCCGATCCAGATCGGTCAGCTCGTCGCTCGACAGATCGACGCTGAGCGACTCCAGGTTCGCCAGGAACTGCTTGATCCACGTGTCGAGGGCGTCGACACCATCCTCGTCGGCAGCGGGATCCCGGGAGACCAGCGCCTCCCGCGCTCGCTGCGCCTCGGGCCCGCAGGCCTCCCAGGCAGACTCCAGCAATGACCAGAATCGGTCTTCTTCAACGACGGACGGCACGCGGGGAGAGGTCATGCCGGGAGAGTAGCGGGACCCCCTGACAGGAATGCCGCCGCTGCGGCGAGGAAGCGGTCCTCCGCGGCGGCCGCGGCCGGGGAGACGTCGCGCAGCGTGGGGAAGTTGTGGACCAGCCCGGGTTCGCGGCGGTGCCGTACCTCGACGCCGGCATGACGCAGGCGAGCGGCGTAGGCCTCGCCCTCGTCGCGCAGCGGATCGTGCTCGGCGGTGACGATCAGCGCGGGCGGGAGGCCGCGCAGGTCCGATGCGGCCGGGTCGACGGACGGCGCGTGCCAGAGTTCGGGGTCGGGCAGCCACATGTCCCGCCACTGACGGAGGGCGGCGGCGTCGAGCAGCCACCCCGCGCCCTTGGTCGTCATGCTGGGCGAGGAGAGCGAGAGATCGGTGTTCGGGCAGATCAGCAGCTGGGCGAGGAACGGCGTCTCGTCCCGCAGCCGGAGGGCGGCCTGGATCGCGATGAGGCCGCCGGCGGAGTCACCGGCGAGCGCGACCGGGCCCGTCGAGGCGTACAGCTGCCGGATGACCGCGACCGCGTCGTCGATCGCCGCGGGCCACGGGTGCTCCGGCGCTCGGCGGTAGTCGACCGCGACGACGGTCGTCCCGGTCGCCGCCGCAAGCCGCCTGACCTGTGCGTCGTGGGTCTCCAGATCACCGAACACGAAGCCGCCGCCGTGCAGGTAGACCACGGTGACCGCGCTACCCGGCTGATAGACCCGCACCGGGACGCCGTCGAGCCGCCGGTCTTCGGCCGTCATGGCCGGACCCGGTCGCCGGGCCGCCGCACGGGCCCGGGCCGCACCGCGCAGCGTCACCGGATCGGGAACCGCGCTCACCGGCTGGGCGGCAGCCTCCCGCACCAACGCGGCCAGTCGCTCGTCGGCGATCCACGGCCCTCCCGCGTCGTTGCCCAGCCTGACCGCGGCCATCCCGGTGGCGACCGCGACGGCGTCCCCGCCGCTGGAGCCGCCGGGCGTCCGCGCCGGATGCCACGGGTTGACGGTGTCGCCGAAGAGCTCGCTGCGGCTGTGCATCCCGGCCAGGGTCAGCGTCGGCATGTTGGTGTGCCCGACGATCACCGCTCCGGCGGCACGCAGCCGGGCCACCGGAGGCGCGTCGGCCGCGGCGACCAGGTTCCGCAGCCGGGCGGCCCCGTGCGTGGTCGGCACCCCGCCGACGGCGATGCTCTCCTTGACGGTGACCGGCACCCCGGCGAGCGGCCCGGTGGGATTCCGGTCGACCGCGGCGGCGTCCGCCAGCGCCCGCTCGGCGAGCAGCTGGGTGACCGCGTTGACCACCGGGTTGACCTCGGCGATCCGGGCCAGGTGCCGCTCGGTCAGGGCGACCGCGGAGACGTCACCCGTCCGTACCGCCGCCGCCTGCTCCACCGCCGTCAGACGCCACATCTCGTTGCTCACGGATGAGAACCTAGTGAAAGCCGGCCGGAGAGCGCCTCAGAGTTTCCGGGCGACCGCGCCCAGGATCGCCACGTCGTGCGGGGTGGGGCGCTCCGCCGGTGGCGTGCGGGGATGCCACTCGGAGACCGGGACGATGCCCGGGTCGACCGGCGCCAGTCCGGTCAGGTATTCGGCGACCTGGGCGTGCGTACGCGGGAAGGCGTCGCTCATCCCCTTCTCCACCATCTGCCAGGCGAAGGCGGCCTCCTGCGGCGTCGCGTAGTCCAGGGTCGCGTGGGAGAGCACCAGGAAACTGCCGGGCGCGAGCGCGTCGAGCAGTTCGGCGACGATCTCGCGGGCCTGGGTGTGGTCGCGCAGGAAGTGCAGGACGGCGACCAGCGTCAGGGCCACCGGCTGAGACAGGTCGAGGGTCTCCCGCAGGTGCGGGTGGGCGAGGATCTTGCCGGGGTTGCGCAGGTCCTCCTCGATGTAGCAGGTGGCGCCCCGGCCGGCGTCGCTGAGCAGGGCGCGGGCATGGGTCATCACCATGGGGTCGTTGTCCACGTAGACGACCCGGGCGGCCGGATTCGCGCGCTGGGCGACCTGGTGCGTGTTGTCCGCGGTGGGCAGTCCGGTGCCGATGTCGAGGAACTGGCCGATGGACGCCCCGGTGGCCAGATGATGGACGGCACGCTGCAGGAAGGCGCGATTCTCCCGGGCCGAGACGCGTACGGTGGGATGGGCGCGCTCGATCAGGTCGCCGGAAGCGCGATCGGCGGCGAAGTTGTCCTTGCCACCCAGCCAGTAGTTGTAGCGACGGGCGGGATGAACGGTGTTGGTGTCCAGACCCGCGAGGGCGTCCTCGGCCACGTTGATACTCCCCGTTGTCGATGTGTCCGGTGCGCCGACGCTACCGCAGCGGACGCCCCGCGATCCTTTGTAGACGCTGAGAATCGGAACCGGCCCCTAAAGTGGGACGGATGCGGATAGCGCTCATCTCGGATGTACATGGAAATCTGCCGGCGCTCGACGCGGTGATGGCGGCGATCGCCGGCGACGGCGTCGACCTGACGGTCAACCTGGGCGATCTGCTGTCCGGTTACGTTCAGCCGGCCGAGACCGCGGACCGCCTGATCGAGCTGAACCTGCTCACCGTGGCCGGCAACCACGAGCGCCAGGTGCTCACGTTCCCGCGCGAGAAGATGGGCATGGCCGACGGCGTGGCGAGTGACGCCATCCGGGCCGAACACCGCGATTGGCTGAGCTCACTGCCGATGACGCTGGAGCCGGTGCCGGGTGCGCTGGCCTTCCACGGTACGCCCACCGACGACCTCCAGTACCTGATGCACACCGTCGAGTCGACCGGTGCGGTGCGGCCCGCGACGGTGGACGAGGTGATCACCCGACTCGGCGACGTGTCCGGTTATGACCTACTGCTCTGCGGGCACACGCACCTCGCCGGACAGATGACGCTGCCGTCCGGAGCGCTCGTGGTGAACCCCGGAAGCGTCGGCTGGGCCGCCTACGACGACGCGGAGCCGTACTCGCACAGAATGGAGGCCGGGACCCCGCACGCGCGCTATGCGGTGGTCGACGACGCGTCCGGGAAATGGGTGGCGTCCTTCCATTCCGTCGACTATCCCTGGGAGCGGGCCGCCGAGCGGGCACTCGGCTACGGACGGCCCGATGTGGCGGCCATGTTCCGGACAGGACGGGTTTGACTTCCTCCCCCTCCTGAAGGAGAGGGGGATTCCCTTCAGCCTTGCGGCCGAACCGGCTTACGCCGGACGCCTCGCGGCGGGGGTTTCCTGTTTCATCGCCGATTGCAGAAGGGTTTTCCCTTGCTGTCTGACATCAGCTCCGCAGGCATCGCCGGAGGGTTCTCCGGCTACGGCTCGTCCAGCCGCAAGGATGTTCTTCGCCGCGTTGATATCCCGGTCGTGCCGGGTACGGCAGGCGGGACACGTCCAGTGGCGTGTCCCGAGGCCCAGCTTGGGCAACAGGTACCCACAAGTGGAGCAGGTCTTCGAGCTGGGATACCAGCGGTCGATGACGATCAGGTGCCGTCCGGCGCGGGCGGCCTTGCATTCGAGCAGGGACCGGAGTTCGGCCCAGCTCGCGTCGGAGATGGCCTTGGCCAGGGTCTTGTTCCAGACCAGGCGCACACACCCGAAGATGCGGTTGAACGCCGCAACCTGCTCGGGGGTCGGGTAGGCCCGACACTTGTACGCCGAACGCATGTACGAACCTCACACGAGAGGTGACCGTGAGTGAAGTCGTTGTGGTCCCACTTCCGGACCACGTCCTCAGACCGCCCCGGCCCCACCGGGCCGCTCCCACCGGAGCCACCACTCCTCCCCGCCCTGAAGGACGGGGCATCCTGGCGGTATCCCTGTGAAACGCGTCAGATATCACCGCGACGGACTCCGCGTCGAAGAGGCGCCCGAGCCCGTTCCCGGCGACGGCGAACTGCTGATCCGCACCCGGGCGATCGGCGTCACCCTGCCCGCGCTGCGGCGGCTGACCGGTCCCGGCACCGAGCTGCCCACGCTCCCCGGCGGCGAGGTCGCGGGCGAGGTGATCGGTTCCGGTCGCGGGGTGACCGGCTGGGCGCCGGGTGACCGGGTCAGCGCACTGCCGTTCGGCGGCGCCTATGCCGAGGTGGTCACGGCCGCCGTGATGACCGCCGAGCGGATCCCGGACGGCGGTGCCGACGCGCAGGCGGTGGCCCTGGTCCGCAGCGGTCACGTCGCTCTCGGCGTGCTCGACGCGGCGGCGCTCACCGGCGGCGAGTCGGTGCTGGTCACGGCCGCCGCCAGCGGGGTCGGCCACCTGCTGGTGCAGCTCGCGCGCCTGCGCGGCGCCGGCCGGGTGGTCGCGGTCGCCGGTCCGGGCAAGGCCTCTTTCCTGTACGACCTGGGCGCCGACGAGGTGCTGTCCTACACCGACGGCCCCTGGCCCCAGCAGTGCGTGGTCCTCGACGGCGCCGGCGGCGGCGCGTTCACCCGCGGCGTCGAGGCGCTGCGCCCCGGCGGCCGCCTGGTCTTCTACAGCAGCGGCGGCGGCACGATCGACGCGTCCGCACTGCTCGCCGGGTCGAAGACGGTCACCGGGTTCGGCATCGCGAACCTGGCCCGGGGCAACCCGGCCCGGTACGCCGCGCACGGCCGGGAGCTGTGGGAGCTGGCCCTCGACGGGCGGCTGCGACCTGTCGTACACGGGGAGTTCCCGCTCGACGCGGCGGCGACGGCCCATGAGATCGTCGAGGCTCGCGAGAACTGCGGAAAGGTGGTGCTGCGCCCATGACGATCCGCTGGGTGACCGGTTTCCTGGACACACCCGCCGCCCCGGCGACCGGGGCCGAGGAGTTCTGGCTGGCCGTGACCGGCACGACGCCGTCCCGCCGCCGGGGTGACGGCACCTATGCCACCCTGGTGCCCGCCGCCGGGGACCCCTACCTGCGCTTCCAGATCGTCGGCGATCCGCCCGCCCGGGGCCATATCGACCTGCACGTCGAGGACGTCCCGGGGTCCGCCGATCGCGCCGTCGCGCTGGGTGCCCGGGTCACGCACCGCGAGGACGGGCTGATCGTGCTCCGCTCCCCCGCCGGGATCCCGTTCTGCCTGAACACCTGGCACGGCGAGTCGGCCGTGCCCGCGCCGGTCAGCTGGCCCGGCGGGCACCGCAGCGTCGTCGACCAGATCTGTCTCGACATCCCGGATGGGTCCTACGCGCACGAGTCGGCCTTCTGGGAGAAGCTGACCAGCTGGCCGCGGACCGACGTCGGCGAGCCGGAGTTCGAACGCCTCAACCCGCCGGCCGGCCTGCCGCTCCGCGTCCTGCTGCAGCGGACCGGTTCCGGCGTCGCGGGTGTCCACCTCGACCTGGCCTGCGACGACACCGACGCCGAGGTGGCCCGCCACGTCGCACGGGGCGCGACGGTCATCCGCCGCGTCCCCGGCGACTGGTCCACCCTGCGCGACCCGGCCGGCCGGGAGTACTGCGTGACCGCACGCCAGCCCGCGGCCGGCTGAGCGCTCCGTCCGTCAACACGCTCCGTCCGTCAACACGCTCCGTCCGTCAGGATGCGCAGGTCCCGGGCGACCTCCGAACGCGCCACCGGGTCCAGCCCGGCAGCCACCCGGACGGCGGCGAGATGCTGGGGGAGCTCCGGGTCGTCCCAGACGTAGCCGGGGCGGAATCCGATCTCGACGGTGCGGTCGCCCGGCCATCGGCGTACCAGAGCGGTGTGTCCTTGATTGAACGTCCAACCGCGGTGGCTGAGCATGAAGAGACGGCGGCCGGCGACCTCCGTCCCGGTCGCCGCCCGCAGATCTTTCTCGGACAGGTCGAGCAGCTCCCGGCCGAGCTGTGGGAACGGCTGGACGATCGCGTGGTCGGCGAAGATCGCGGCCCACCGCGCCCGGTCGGCGCCGAGATGCCAGGGGTGGGCGACGCCGACGGTGGTGTCCGGATCGAGCTTCCAGGCGTTGTCGTCGAGGTCGGCGAGGCTGCGGTCCTCGGCCGCCCGGAACGTCGCGATCACCGTGTCGCGCTCGTCGAAGACCGCCCAGACCAGGCGCTGGGTCAGCTGCCACATCAGCGGGTGCTCGACCATGAGCTGCGGGAACTCGGCGGCGGTCCAGCGGCGGCCGGTCACCATCGCCTCCTCGAGCGCGCGGGTGCGGTCCGCGACGACGGCCTGCACCTCGCGCTTCAGGTCGGTGAGCCTCCGCTGTGCCGCCGGGGTGGTCGGCCGGGCGAGCCGGGCGCCGTTCCGGTCGGTCACCCAGGGCCGGAACTGATTGTCGAACGCGACCATGAAATGTCCGAGACTGATCCGGGCGTCGACGTCCAGGCCGAAGTCCGGGACGATCCGGTCGGCCAGCTGCTCCGGGCTCAGCCCGCGCTCCTGCGCGATGCCGTCCAGGCGCTGCTGCGCCAGCCGCCGGAAGCCCTCGGTCCGCGCCTTCCCGGCCAGCCGGTGCAGGTGCGTCAGTGCGACGTCGGATCCGATCGCCGCCAGGACGTCCATTCCGGTACGCACGCGCATGCTGCTGCCGGCCCACCCGGGGAAGAGCGCGGTCAGCCCGGTGACGCTGGTGTCGTCGCCGAGCTGGGCGAGCGCCACCATGGCGAGCTTGCTCGGCGCCGGGTACTCGGCGGCCCGCCACTGGTCGAGGATCGCCCACGCCAGCGCCGCGAGGCTGGCCGGATGGCCGAGAAGGCGCACTTTGGCAATGCCGGTGTGGCCGTTCCCGATCGTGGAGGCGGCGAGCATCTCACAGAGCCGGCGCACCGCCTTGCGGGAGAGGTGACCACTGCCGTCGAGCAACGGGACCTCGGGCAGTGAGGCGATGACGAGCCATTCGGGCAGTGCGGGCGCGCGCATCAGGCGGCCGTCGGAGCGCCGCAGCGGCCCGTCCAGGACCTTCGGCGTGAGCCCGTCCTCCGCGGGCGCCGACGCCGGATAGGCCAGTTCGTGATTGCGCAACAGCTCGGCGATCACCTGGTCGTTTTCGGCCTTTTCCGTCAGCACCCGCCGGGCCAGCTCCGGATCGCGCTTGGCGGCGGCCAGCAGCGCCGGCCGGACGTGCCTGTGCTCGATCCGGTCCACCAGCAGCCCGAGAGCCTGCTCGGTCGGGATGGCGGCGAGGGCGCCGATCACTCGTTTCTCATCATCGGAGCCGTCCACCAGGTGCCGCCACGGCTCCCGCCAGTGCCGATCGAGCAGCGCCGCCCAGCCCTTCCCCAGATCCTCTTCGGGTACGCCGGTGGCCACGGCGCCCAGGATGTCCTGGTAGACCGCCCCCTCGACGGTTCCCGCATGGTCGGCCACCAGCTCGCGGAGGATGCGCGCCGCGCGTACCGGATAGCGGTTCAGCACCCCGGACTTCAGCAGCGCGCCCGGCCGGGTCGCGGGCGCACCGATGGTCACCCGGCACATCGTCCGGAAAGCCTCGTCGTCCGGGGTGTTCGCGAGCAGCCGGAGACCGCCGGGGCCGAGGCGGGTGCCGCGGACGTAGGACTTGCGCTCGTGCAGCACCCGCAGCAGCTCACGGTAGAACGGCCCGGCCAGGATCGCCGCCGCGGCCGGCCCGACCCCGTCCATGATCGTGCCGACCTCGCCGATGGGCTCGTAGGGCAGCAGGTACCCGGTGACGTTCCCGCTGAGCAGGCGCAGGTGCCCGACGCTGCTCGCCGCGAGCAGCAGGAGCACCCGCAGCACCCGGTGGTCGCCGCGGACCAGGGCGTGCGGCCCGTCGCCCCACCCGGCGGCGGCCGCGCAGTCCTCGTCCACCCAGGCGGTCTCGGCCGGCGCCAGGTAGGAGGTGACGATCCGCTCGACCGGGCTGGTCCGGAACTCCGCGAGGGCCACACCGGCCTGCCGGTAATCGTTCTCGGACGCCACGGCCAGATGGGCCCGCACCTCGCGGGCCACCGCGCAGAGCGACTTCAGGTCGTCGCCGCGCCACAGCTCCTCGTACGTCTTCGCCGGTTCCGGATCCACCCGCCAGAGTCCGCACCCGGCGACCAGGCGCGCCATCTCACCGGTCGCCCGCGCCGCGAAGACCACCCCGAACCGGGCCACCCAGGCGTCGGCGAGCAGGGTCGCGTACTCGATGTCCCACCAGACGAAGCCGAGCAGCGCCGCCACGGCCGCACCGACCGGGTCGCCGTCGTCGTGCACGCGCCTCGTCAGCCCGGCGTCGTAGAGCACCGCCCGGTCCCCGGTCACCTTCGCCTGGATCTTGGCGTACCGCTCCGACCCCAGATGGTCCCGCAGCCGCTCCACCGCGTCGTCCGGTATCACGCGCTCGGCCCGGACGCCGCCCCGGCGGGGATGCAGCCCCTCCCGCCACGCCTGCGGTACGACCCACGCGTCCTCGTCCAGCCGGACGAACCTACTCATCAACAATCTCCTGTGATCGTTCGATGGCCCCGCCTCCACGACGATCCCGGTTCACGGATCGTTCACCGCACGGCACGATGGGACCATGAGCTTCGATGTCCCGGCCCCGGTCCGCGCCCTGAGCTCCCTCGACCCGATCTCCTACGCCGACTGGTTCACCCTGCCGACCACGCTCACGGCCACCGCGCCGGAGTGGGCGCGGGCGATGTTCGGGGACGCCCCGAACGCCGCGCAGTGGTTCATCTGGCGTGGTCTGCTCGGATTCCCCCTGGTCGCGCACCCGTCACCGGACACGATCGCCGGATGGCCGGTCACCGGCGGCGGCGACGGCTGGGTGCGGATGGAGCAGGCGTCCACGCTCTACCGCGCCAACCTGATCGTCCACACCGGTGACGGCCGGGTCGGGGTCGGCACCTTCCTGACCTACCGGCGCCCGGGGGCGGGATCGTGGTGGCGGCCGCTCTCCACCGTCCACCGCGCCCTGATCCCCCGCGTCCTGCGCCAGGCCGCCACCCGCCTCGGCCGCTAGGACCCGGCTGGTGGTGAGGGGTGCCTCGACCGGCTCAAGACACCCCTCACCACCAGCTGAACCGGACTCAGCGGGTGAGCGTCATCGGCAGGTGAGCGTCATCGGCGGGTGAGCGTCATCGGCGGGTGAGCGTCATCGGCGGGACTGTCGCGCGAGGCGGTGCTGGGCCCGGCGGCCCTGGGCGACGAAGAGCGGCAGCAGGCGCAGGCCCAGGCGGGGGAAGAGCTCGCTGACCCGGGACTGCCAGCCGCGCCAGGCCGGGACCGCGGTGATCGGGCGCGGGTGGTCCAGCACCCGGCGGACCGCGGCGACGACCTCGGCGGGCTGGAGGAGGCGGCCGGAGAAGGAGAGGGCGGAGGCCGGGTCGGTGAGTTTGTCGTAGAGCATCGGGGTCCAGATGCCGGCCGGGCAGACACAGGAGATGTCGATGTCGTGGATGCCGGCCAGGCGCAGGTCGGCGAGGGTGCTGAGGCTGAAACCGAGCGCGGCGTGCTTGGACGCGGCGTAGACGGCCTCGCCGGGCACCGAGGCCAGACCGGCCAGGGAGACCACGTTGACGATGTGGCCGCCGTGCTCGCGCATCGCCTCGATCGCGGTGATCGTGCCCGCCTCCTCCTCGCAGGCCTCAGCCCCGACTCCGGCGAGCTTGGTAGGCTCCCTAAGTAAGATTCAATCTAACTTCGGAGTCGCCGATGTTCGTCGGGAGGCGTGCCGAGCTCGATCTGCTCACCCAGAACCTCGACCGTATCCGTGGCGGCGGCGAGGGGCGATCCGTCGCCATCCGCGGGCGACGGCAGGTGGGCAAGTCACGGCTGGTTCAGGAGCTGTGCGACCGCACTGAACTGCCGTATTGCTTCTACACCGCGGTCAAGGGTGCGTCGAGCACAGAAGCGGTCGGCCAATTCCTGGCCGCCCTGCGTGACTCGTCGTTGCCCACCCCCGCCGGGCGGGATCTCTTGCCGTCACAACCGCCGTCGGGTGGCTGGGGTGACATGCTGCGCGTCCTCGCCGGGGTACTGCCGGACACGCCGAGCATCGTGGTCCTCGACGAACTGCCCTGGCTCTCCGAGCAGGATCAGACGTTCGACGGGCATCTGCAGGTCGCCTGGGATCGGATCCTGTCCCGAAAGCCCGTTCTGCTGCTGCTTCTCGGCAGTGACCTGCACATGATGCAGCGGTTCACCGAGTACGACCGGCCGTTCTACGGCAGGGCCACCAACATGATCCTCGGACCCTTCAATCTCGCCGAGACCGCCGCGGTGACCGGGCTGAGCGGTGCGGATGCCGTCGATGCCCATCTGATCACGGGCGGCCTGCCCGGCATCTGTCTGGAATGGTCGCCGGGGACCCCACCCCTCGATTTTCTGAGTACGGAGATCGCCAACAAGACATCGGTGCTGTTCACCGTTCCTGAACAGTCCCTGGCGTCGGAGTTCCCCGTCCCGGATACCGCCCGGCGTGTTCTGGAGGCGGTGGGCGGAGGCGGTGGCCGTACCTTCAGCAACATCGCGGCGGCCGCCGGCGATCGGGGCGGTCCGGTCAGCTCCGGCACGCTGTCGCCACTGCTGCACCGGCTCGTCGACGAGAAGCGAATCCTCGCCGTCGACAAACCGCTCTCGACCACGCCCAGCAAGCTGGCCCAGTACCGGATCGCGGACAGTAATCTCCGTCTCTACCTGGCGATACTCCGCGATGCGCACCAGTTGGCGCTGCGCGACCGGACGGAGGCCGCCCGCGCCACACTGGACGCCCGCTGGTCCTCGTGGCGGGGCACCGCGGTCGAGCCGATCATCCGGGACGCCCTCGCCATCGCCGCCGGTTCCGGCCGGCTGCCGTGGGCCGACACCTGGGAGGTCGGCGGCTGGTGGAACCGGCAGGCCAATCCGGAGATCGACCTGGTCGGAGCGGACCGGGCCCCGATCGCCTCCCGTATCGCGTTCGCCGGCTCCATCAAATGGCAGGACGGCCCCTTCGACCGGCACCATCTCGACGAGCTGCGCCACCAGGCCCCGCTGATCCCGGGCTTCGAGCCCGGCACCAGTGGCCTGGTCGTCGTCAGCCGCTCCGGCACCGACCTCCCCGCCGGTTCCGCGGACCTGATCTGGGGCCCGGACGACATCGTCCACGCCTGGTCCACCTGACGAGGCGGTTGTCACGTGGGCGGCGGAGGGTCAGTCGGGCTGGCGTTGGCGGAGGTAGGCCAGGACCGCCTCTCGGGTGGTGCGGACGCCGAAGAGGGCGCGGGCCTCGGCGATGCGGCGGTTGGCCGTACGCAGAGAGAGGAATTCGGCGGCGGCGGCCGCGGCGATGGTGTCGCCGGCGGCGAGGCGGTCGAGGAGGGCGCGCTGCTCGGGGATCAGGCTGGCGACCGGGTCGGCGTCGGCGACGCCCCGGTGGACCTGGCCGAGGCGGGCCAGGTCGTCGATGAGGGCGCGGCCGGCCGGGGAGTCGGCGTCGCAGATCGCGACGACTCCGGCGCCGCGAGCCGCGGCCAGGACGGCCAGGCGGACGGCGTCGGTCTCCTCGTCGGCGATCCGGCCGTAGAGGACTATCCGGGCGCCGCCCACGTCCCACGTCGGGTCGGGGAGGGCGAAACCTGCTCGCGCCGTCCAGCCGTCCCGGGCGAGGCGGCGCAGGATCGTGTCGGCGTCGGGCGCGGAGGGGACTACGTGGAGTGGAACGTCGAGCTGTCTGGTCACCGGCCATCCTTGTCTTCGATGTGGTCGGGCCGTGCCGTGGGCGCGGCGAAGGCCAGGGCGGCGGCTTCGGTGCGGGTGCGGGCGGAGAGCTTGCGCATGCTCGCACGGATGTGGGTGTCGACGGTCTCGGTGGAGATGCCCAGCTGGCCGGCGATGCGCCGGGTCGGTTCGCCGGCCGCGACCAGGCGCAGCACGTCGATCTCCCGCTGGGTGAGGCGGCCCCCGGAGCGGGGGCTGCGGACGTCCCGGTGGATCTGGTGACGGCGCAGGCCACGGCGGGCCCGGCCGGCGAGCACGGTCAGGCCGGCGGCGTCGGCGAGCTCCTCGGCGCGGAGCAGCGCGGCGACCGCCCTGTCCCGATCGGTGTCGGTCACTCCGGCGGCGATCAGGCAGCGGATCTGCTCCCGTAGGGCGACCGGCTGCCAGCTGTCGGCGGCGGCCGGGAACCCGGAGCCCATGGTCCAGGCGGTCAGGGTGCGCCGCGCCGGTCCGGGCAGGTTCACCGGCATCGCGGCGTTCTTGCGTACGCCCATGTCATGCGCCGCCCACCGCCCGGTGATCGCATGGAGTCCCGCGAGCAGGCCGATCCCCGTCGGGAGGGCCTCATCCGCGACGGCCCGGTCCGGCTGGCCGTCCAGCCAGGCGGCCTCGCGGGCGACCCAGGCCGGCGCGGGGTGCGCGGGCGCGCCGTCGAGCCGGGAGCGGGCCGCCGCCAGCAGTCCGGTGTCCGCCTCGATCAGCGCGGTCGCCGCGACGGCGTAGGCGCGGGCGTCGTCGGGCAGTGCGAGATCGGTCAGATTCGCGGCACGCCGCAGCACGCCCTCCGCCCCGTCCCCGCCGATCCCCGCGTCGTCGACGGTCTCCTCACCGCCCGGCGCCCCCGGCGAACCGGCGGGAGCATCGGAGGACGCGCCCGGAGATCGATGACCATGAAGGGCTAGTGCCCAGTCGGCGGCCGCACTGAAACGCGTCTCCCAGCCGAACGCGAGCGCCGAGCGGCACGACTCGGCTGCCCGCAGGGCCGCCGAGGCCGACTCGACGAGGCGACCGTCCTCGGCCAGGTGCTCGACGAGCAGCCACGCGCTCCACCGCATGATCAGCGGATCGCCGCCCGGCGCCGCCGCCGCGCCCAGCTCCTCGTCCCAGCCCGGCGCGCGGTGCGCGGCGCGGACCGCGGCCAGCGCGGCGGCCAGCCCGGGCAGCGGCGCCGGGTGCCGGGCGGAGAGCTTCTCGGCGAGTTCCAGGGCGCTCATCGGCTCGGTGGCCAGCCCGGCCAGCAGCAGCACCCGATCGCGGGCGGCCACCACCGGCGCCGCGGCCGCGTCGGGCACGCCGCGTACGGCGTCCCGCGCCGCGTCCGGGTCACCGGCCTGCAGCAGGGCCTCGCCGTGCAGGACGGCGACCTCCAGCGCGAGCGGTGCGGCCGCACCGGTCGCCCGCGCACCGGCCGCGGCCAGCACCGACGCCGCCTCGGCCGGACGGCCGGCGGTCAGCGCGGCGTCCGCGGCGGCGAGGCGTACCCGCAGGTCGACCGGGGTGTCCAGACGGCAGGCGAAGAGCAGCAGGGCGGCCCGCTCACCACCGGCGGCCTGGTCGGCGGCGACCAGCGCGGCCCGGTACGCCCCGGCCGTGTCACCGGCGGCCGCCAGATGTCGCGCGGCCTCGGACGGCGGGGTCAGCTCGGCGAGGCGGACGTGCAGCACCGTCCGCGACTCCTGGTCCAGCAGGCCGGCGGCGGTCTCGGCGACGTAGGCCGACACCGGCACCAGCGCACCACCCGGCTCGGGGGCCACGAGACCGGCGGCGATCAGATCGTTCGCACCGGCGCCCAGCAGCGATGCCGGGGCCGGACGGCCGAGCAGGCCCAGCGCGGCCAGGGCGGTCCGTGCCGGACGGGGGAGATCGGCGAGGGCGGTCGCCAGGGCGTACGCGAGCTGATCGGTCTCCTGATGCGCCGGAGAGCGACCGGCCGCAGCCTGCCGGGCCAGCGCGGTGATCGCCAGGGGGTTGCCACCGGCGCGCGCCACGACCGCCTGCGTCGCGGCCTCGTCGAGGCGCGTCGCGGTGTGCCGGGCGAGGGCGACGGCAGCGTCGTGGTCCAGCGGGGGGACCGGCAGCCAGGCCGTCGCCGCTTCGCGGAGTCTCTCGTACGATCCGTCGCCGATCCGATGCGGCGTGCGAAGCGCGACGACCACCCTGCACGTGCGGGCCAGGTGCGGGATCGCCTCGATCGTCGCCGGGTCACAGTGCTGGAGGTCGTCGAGAATGAGCAGGCCGCCCCGCACCCGGGAGCGCACCGCCTCGGCGAGCAGGTGCACGTCGTCGGCGGGCAGCCGGGCACGCACCGCACGCGAGAGCGCGAGCGCCGGAACCGTGGCGAGCATCGCCAGACCGCCACCGGCGTACACGGGTCCGGGCACCGCCGTGGCGAGACGGCGCAGCACCGTGCTGCGCCCGCAGCCGGGCGGGCCGGTGACCACGACGAGGGCCGGACCGTGACGCAGAGTGGAGGATGCGGCCAGGAAAGGCTCGTCCGCCACCTGTTTCCTCCTTCACTGGCACGAACACGGGATCCCCCACGCGGCACCCGCGTCCGTAGGCTGTGCTGCGGACAGGTGATGGATCCTGATCCCCCGCCGCGACCGAAAGGCCTTTCGTGACGTCGACTGCCGCGATACGCACATTGTCGCCGACAGTGTGCTCGGCTGACGAGTCGTGGTGACCGGCCCCCTGAGTGCCGGCGTCGCAACGCTGTGTCACGAGATCGTCACGGAAATCGGTTCCGACGCTGGTGGCCAGGTACGACAGATCGGCGATCGTCTACACGAACCACTTCGCGTCGCGATCGCGGGTCGCCTGAAAGCCGGAAAGTCGACACTAGTCAACGCGTTGATCGGCAGGCGCGTCGCGCCCACCGCGGCCGGTGAGTGCACCCGCGTCGTGACCCGGTTCCGGTACGGTCCGGCCGACAGGGTCGATATTGTCACCCGTACGGGTGAGAGGCAATCCCGGCCGCTTGACGACGACGGCATGGTGCCCGCCCGGCTGGGGGTTCCGGCGCGCGACATCGCCTACCTCGACGTGACCCTGACCAGCGACAGCCTGCGCGACCTGACCGTCGTCGACACCCCCGGCCTCTCCTCGACGGACGTCGCGTCGAGCGCCAGGGCATCGATGCTCATCGGGAACGCGCCCTTCGACGACGACATCGACGTGGACTCCGCCGACGCGGTCGCCACCGCCGAGGCCGTGATCTACGTCTTCACCCAGGCGGTCCGGGCCGACGACCTGCAGGCGCTGCACGCGTTCCACGACGCCTCGGCCAAGCTCGCGGCCAGCCCGATCAACGCGCTCGGCGTCCTCGCCAAGGTGGACACCCTGGCCGGCGGCGCGGGCGATCCGTGGCCGATCGCCGGTCCGCTCGCCGCAGGTCAGGCCGCCCTCCTCTCCCGTACGGTCGGCGACGTGGTCCCGGTCGCCGGACTGCTCGCCGAGACCGCCGAGGCCGGGCGCCTCACCGCCGCCGACCGGGACGCCCTCGCCGTGCTGGCCGGGCTGCCCGCCGCCGAGCTGACCCTGCTGCTCACCTCGGTCGACCTGTTCCGCACGCTGCCCGCCCCGGTCTCCCCCGGGATCCGCGAGCGCCTGCTGGCCCGGCTCGACCTCTACGGCATCGGCTTCGCCTGCGCGCTGCTGACCGCTTCTCCCCGGCTGAGCACCGGTGAGCTGGTCCGGCAGTTGCTCGCCGCATCGGGTTTTCCACGGCTGCGGCAGACACTCGAACAGAGCTTCGGCTGGCGGTCGGACGCGATCAAGGCGGGCTGGGCGCTGACCCGGCTCGACCGGATCGCCGGGCACACCGCCGACCCCCTGGTCCGCGAGACCATCCGGGACGCGCTGGAACGGACCCTGCGCGAACCCGCGTACCACCGGCTGCGGCTGCTCGACGCCGCGCAGCGGGCCGCCACCGGCGCGGTCCGCCTCCCCGCCGACCGCGAACAGGAGCTGATCCGGCTGGCCACCTCGGACGATCCGCGCTGGATCCTCGCGCTCCCCGGAGCCGCGATCCCGGAGCTGGCCACCGCGGCGGTCGCGGCGGCCGGGCGCTGGCGGGCCTATGCCGTGGACGGCGCCGCACCGGCCCAGGCCCGGATCGCGCACGTCGCCCACCGCGGCTTCCAGCTGCTCGCCCAGGAGGTACGCCGGCTCTCTGCGGAGGTGCACGGTGCGTGATCTGACCTCGGTGCTGGACGCCGCCGTACGGGATGCGCTGGTTCATCTCCGGACCGTGGACATGGACGCCGCCGCGGACCTCGCCGAGCTGCGCCGGATGCGGCTGACCCGGCCCGGCGTGGTGGTGGTCGGCGAGACCAAGCGCGGCAAGAGCTCGCTGATCAACGCGCTGCTCGGGGTGCCCGGGCTCTCCCCCGTGGACGCGGCGGTGACCACCGCGGCGTACCTGAGCTTCGTTCCCGGCTCCTCCCTCTCCATGAGAGCCTGGCTGCCGGAGGGCGGTGATCCGGTCCCGGTCGACGACCTGACCGCCTGGGCGACCGGGCGGCACCGGGCCCGCCGGATCGAGGTGACCCACCCGGCGCCGCTGCTGGAGTACCTGACCCTGCTGGACACGCCGGGCGCCGGCGGGCTGGACCCGGTGCACGCCACGGTGGCGCTGGACGCGGTCCGCCGCGGCACCGCGCTGCTCTTCGTCGCCGACGCCTCCGCTCCCCTCTCCAAGCCGGAGCTGGACTTCCTCGCCGAGGCGACCGAGCGCGTCGACGGCGTCGTGTTCGCGCTCACCAAGATCGACGCGTACCCGGAATGGCGCCGCATCCTGGAGGACGACCGCGGCCTGCTGCAGTCGCACGCGCCGCGCTTCGCGCAGGCGCCCTGGTACCCGGTCTCCGCGCGCCTCGCCGAGCTGGCGCTGGGCGCCCAGGGCGAACGGCAGGGCGTGCTCGCCGACGCGTCGAAGGTCCCCGACCTGCAGCATGCGCTGATCGAGCTGGCCGGGCGCGGACACCAGCTGCAGCTCGCGAACGTGCTGCGGGCCGCCCGGGGCGAGCTGGCCCGGCTGGACGCGCTCGCCGAGGCCAGGGTCGCGGCCGCCACCGGCGATCCGGCCCGGCAGGCCGCGCTGCGCACCCGGCGCAACGAGCTGGCCGCCCGGCGGCGCACCGAGGCCCGGCAGTGGACGCTGCTGCTGAACGCCGAGGTCCAGCGCGCCCGGGTGTCCACGATCGGTCACCTGCGAACGTCCATCGGGGAGATTCAGCAGCTCGAGTTGCCGCTGACCGGGTTACCCGAGGCCGTCGACATCCGGCTCCAGGCCGTCGCCGCCGACCTCTCCGAACGCCTGGAACAGAGCTTCGCCGAGGTCTCCGAGAAGGTCCTCGCCAGCGCGTTCGACGAGGAACAGCTGGCCGGGGTGCTGGGCCGGCTCAACGCCACGCTCCGGCACACGCTGGCCGCCGCCCCGCCGCGCGACGGGTCCTCGGACAACCTGCTGATCGCGCTCTCGGCCGGCGGCATCGCCTTCATGGCCGGGCGCGGCGCGGCCCTGGGCCTGTCGATCCTGGGCGCCGCCGGCGGGCTGCTGATCCCGGTCGCCGGAATCGGACTGGGCCTGGCCGCCGGTGGGTACGTGCTCCACCGTCGCCGCGAGCACACCGACCGCCAGCACGCCCGGGTGTGGCTGCGCGACGTGCTCGGCGAGGCCCGCGCGGCGCTCGCCGACGAGATCACCACCCGGTACACCGACCTGCAGTACGCCCTCTCGGTGGCGCTCGACGACGTGGCCGAGCGGCGGCTGCGGGAACTGGACGCGCAGATCGCCGAGGTGGACGCGGCGGCCGGCGAGGACGCGGCCGGCCGGGCACGACGACGGGCGGCGGCGAACCAGGAGCTCGACGCGGTGCGGGGCAGGCTGCGGCAGGTGGACGAGGCTTTGTTGCGGGCACGGGCGCTGACCCCGGCTCCTCTGGAGGGATGAGATGACCGATCACCACTGGGACGACGACTTCGACCACCACGATCCACCACCCGTCGACGACTCCCCGATCGACGACGGCCATCTGCCGGATCTGCCGGATCTGCCGGATCTGCCGGACATCCCGGATCACGACCACGTCGAGGCGGTCGATCTGCACGACATCTCGGAGATGTCGGAGATATCAGCGCACGAAGATCACTTCCCGCCGTCGCTGGAGATCGTGGATCTCCCGGAGCCCGTCGACGGCTTCCCCTGGACCGACCCGGCGACCCTCGGCGCCGCGGACACCTACGCCGCACCGGTCCAGACGGTCGACCCGTACGACCTGGCCTCCTACGCCGGTGTCGAGGTCCCGCCCGGCGCCGACGCCTGGGCCACCCTCGCCTCCTCGGAGGACCCGGCCGTCAGCGCCCTTGCCCGCTGGTGGACGCCGGGTGAACAGTGACGCCCGTCTCCCGTAAACGAGCCCGTGATGGCATCATGACCGCGCACCGACCCACATTTTGGAGCGCACACGATGGCCGTCACCGGCACACCGACACCCGTTCCGGCAGGTAAGCGGGAACGCACCGGCTGGTATCTGTACGACTGGGCCAACTCCGCGTTCTCCACCACCGTGATCACGGTGTTCCTCGGGCCGTTCCTGACCAGCGTGACCGAGCAGGCCGCCGGGTGCGCCATCGACGCCGACGAGTGCACCGCCTCGGTCCACCCGCTCGGCATCACGGTCGCCGCGGGGTCGTACTTCCCGTACCTCGTCTCGCTCTCGGTGCTGCTCACCGTCTTCGTGCTCCCGGTGATGGGCGCGGTCGCCGACCGGGCGCCCCGCAAGAAGCCACTGCTCGCCGGCGCCGCGTTCGTCGGTGCCGCCGCCACCATCGCGATGGCCTTCGTGACCGGGGAGCGCTACCTGCTCGGCGGCGTGCTCTTCCTGATCGCCAACATCGCGTTCGGCGCCTCGGTGGTCGTCTACAACTCGTTCCTGCCCCAGCTCAGCGGCCCGGACGAGCGCGACCGGATCTCCAGCCGGGGCTGGGCGGTCGGCTACCTCGGCGGCGGCCTCCTGCTGCTGCTCAACCTGGTCGCGGTCACCCTGCTGACCGAGGAGGGCAACCCGCAGCGGACCCTCGACCTGGCCCGCTGGTCGATCGTCTCCGCCGGTGTCTGGTGGGCGGCGTTCACCCTCTTCCCGCTGCTCTGGCTCCGCGACCACCCCAGCTCCGAGGCGGTCGAGGGCGCGCGCGGCAACGTACTGACCGACGGGTTCAAGCAGCTCGGGCACACCGTGAAGGCGATGCGGGCGTACCCGCTGACCCTCGCGTTCCTCGGTGCGTACCTCATCTACAACGACGGCATCCAGACCGTCATCTCCCTCGCCAGCCAGTTCGGCACCGAGGAGCTCCACCTGGAGCAGACCACGCTGATCATCACGATCCTGATCGTCCAGTTCCTCGCGTTCGGCGGCGCCCTGCTGCTCGGCGCGCTCGCCAACCGGATCGGCTCGCACAAGACGATCCTGGTCAGCCTCGCGCTCTGGCTCGGCGTGGTGGTCGCCAGCTACTTCCTGCCGGAGGGCGCGCCGGTCCCGTTCATGCTGCTCGGCGCCGGGATCGGCCTGGTGATGGGCGGCAGCCAGGCGCTGAGCCGGAGCCTCTTCTCCCAGCTGATCCCGGAAGGCAAGGAGGGCGAGTACTACGGCTTCTACGAGATCAGCGACAAGGGCACCAGTTGGCTCGGCCCGCTCTTCTTCGGCCTGATCTTCCAGGTCACCAACAGCTACCGGCTCGGCATCATCTCGCTGGTCGTCTTCTTCCTGGTCGGCGGCGTGCTGCTCGCCCTCGTACCGGTCCGGCGAGCCATCGTCGCCGCGGGCAACACGCCGCCCACACTGCTCTGATGGACATCACGATCGACCCGGACTCCGCGGTCGCACCCTACGAACAGGTGCGGCTGCGGATCGCCGAACTGGCCGCCTCGGGGGCGCTCGCCGCCGGGACGAAGCTCCCGCCGGTCCGGCAGCTCGCCACCGAGCTGGGGCTGGCCGCCAACACGGTCGCCCGCGCCTACCGCGAGCTGGAGCAGGCCGGTCTGGTCGAGACCCGGGGACGGCTGGGCACGGTGATCACGTCGCGCGCGGCGGGCACCTCTCTTCAGGCACAACAGGCCGCTTCGGCGTACGCCGAGAGGACGCGTGCCCTGGGAATCCCGCCGGAGACCGCGCTCGCCCTCGTCCGGGCGGCGCTGGAACTACCCTGACGCCTGACTTCCGGGCATTCCACGGACGGGCTGGACGGCGGGCCGTGATACTCGGTTCGTCCATTCAGCCCTGTCAGGAGAGTCGATGCCGTCCATTCCCGCCCGTCCGCTCGCCGTATCCATCACGACCGCGGCGACCCTGGCCGCCGTGGCCCTGCCCGCCGTGACCCTGGCCGCCGTGACCCTGGCCGCCGTGACCCTGCCCGCGCCGGCCCTGGCGAGCCCGTCCGAGACCGGTGACCGCAGCGTCCTGATCACCGTCGCGAACGACACCCGCAGCACGCTCTCCCTGGTCAGCGGCGGTCTCGCCGAGGGCCGCTGGTCGTTCAAGCCGCCCAAGAGCATCGGGTCGTTCCGGACCGGCACGCTGGAGAGCGAGTCCTCCACCAGCAGGGGCGGGGTCTCCGGCTCGATCACCTACCGGACCGCCGAGGGCGACATGCGCATCTTCTGGAACAACCCGTACTACGACGACAGCGAGTTCAGCTGCGACGCGCCCGGCGACTGGGTATGCCTCCTGCAGGACGTCCAGACCGACATCGTCGGACCGTCGGTCACCGTTCGCCTCTCCGAGGATTGACCGACCGCCGGAAATCGTCGGTGGGTGACTCTAAGGTACGCGGCATGATCGAACGTCCCAGCCGGGTGTGGCGCAAGCAGGTCGACGAGCAGGCCGCGGCGGTCGCCGCCCGCACCCTGGACCCGTCGGAGGCCTACGCCGCCGAGCTCTGGCCCGCCGCCTTCATCACCGCCGTCGACGAGGCGCTCGCCGCCTACGAGACCGAGGCCCGCTCGCTGGCCGGCGCCGACGACGACACCGTCTGGGCCGCCGTCGAGCGGGTGGTCACCGCGCTCAACGACGCCGACGAGGAGCACGGCGCCATCGAGACCGGTGAGCGCGAGTCCCTGGCGGAGTACGTGTACGTCGTCCTGAAGGAGGCCGGCGTCGACGTGGCCACCCTCGCCGCCCGCCGTGACCTGGACGAGTACGCGATCACCGACCCGTGGCGCGAGTGGTGAACGGCCCCGTCCCGGTGGCTCTGGCCGAAAACGGTCAAAGTCCGGCCCGGGCTGCCGGTACACGGTGACGGCGGCGGCGCGGTATCTTTCGGGGTAACCGGCGCCACACCGGTCAGCGCACGACGCTGACCGTAAAACACCATGATCGAGGAGGATTCGTTCGTGGAAGAGGTCCTCGCGCGTAGCGGCATCATGCAGGGTATCGACGCCGAGGCCGCCGAGGAGCTGGCCACCAGCCTGGATTACCTGGAGATACCGAAGGGCGGGGCGATCTTCCACGAGGGCGATCAGGGCGACAGCCTCTACATCGTCATGTCCGGCAAGATCAAGCTCGGCAGCCGCGCCCCGGACGGGCGGCAGAACCTCATCGCGATCATGGGACCCAGCGACATGGTCGGCGAGCTCGCCCTCTTCGACCCCGGTCCGCGTACGGCCACCGCCACCGCCGTCGTCGACAGCCGGGTCGCGAAGCTGGCGAAGCCGTCGCTGCGTACCTGGCTGAACCGCCGCCCGGAGATCGCCGAACAGCTCCTGCACGTGCTCGCCCGGCGCCTGCGCCGCACCAACGACGCGCTCGCCGACCTGATCTTCACCGACGTCCCGGGCCGGGTCGCCAAGAAGCTGCTACAGCTCGCCGGCCCCTTCGGCAGCCGCGACGGCGGCGTCCTGCGCGTCACGCACGACCTGACCCAGGAGGAGCTGGCCCAGCTGATCGGCGCCTCCCGGGAGACGGTCAACAAGGCTCTGGCCGACTTCGCGGGCCGCGGCTGGCTCCGCCTCGACGGCAAGAGCGTCATCATCGTCGACATCGAACGCCTGGCCCGCCGAGCCCGCGCCTGACCCACCCACCGCTCCACCCGCCATCCACGCCGAGCCCGCCCACCGCTCCACCCGCCATCCACGCCGAGCCCGCGCCTGACCCACCCACCGCCGCGGCATCCGGCCCGGGACGGCGCGTGCACACGAGCGGGGCGCCGAACGCACACGATCAACCGCGAGAAGGGGCGGCGCGCCCACGATCCGCGATCGTGGACCCGCACAGCCGCCAGAGGGGCGCCGGAACGACTCGACCAGCGATCGGGGACTCCCGCCGCCCCCGCCCGGCCATGATCGTGAACTCGGACCGCCCCGGGCACCCCGCCCGGCGATCGAGAATCACGAATCAGTGCGGATCCTGGAGGACCGGCGCCCGGAGAGGGGGCGCCGGTCTGCCGGGGAGGGCACACGCGGCGCGGGTGGACGGGTGGTGGTCAGGACGGCGGCGATGTTGGCGGTGACCACCAGCGCGATGGCGAAGATCTCCAGGGCGGCGAGGTGCTGGTCCAGCAGGAGGAAGCCGGCCAGCGAGGCGGCGACCGGGCCCAGGCTCATCAGCACCGCGAACGTGGACGTGGGCAGGCGGCGCAGGGCCAGCATCTCCAGCGTGTAGGGCAGCACCGAGGCGAGCAGCGCGACCATGGTGCCCCAGGCCAGGTTGGACGGCGACGTGAACGCGTGGACACCGAACGGGAGCGTGAGCAGGGCCGCGATCAGCATCGAGAGGGTCAGGCCGTCGGCCCGGTGGAAGCGGCGGCCCACCCGGGCGCTGAAGACGATGTACGCGGCCCACATCGCGCCGGCCGCCAGCGCGAACGCGACGCCGATCGGGTCGAGCCGGCCGAAACCGGCCCGGCCGAGCAGGGCCACGCCGCAGAGCGCCAGGCCCGCCCAGAGCCAGCCGCCCGCCCGGCGGGAGGTCAGCACCGAGAGGGTGAGCGGGCCGAGCACCTCCAGGGTCACCGCCGGGCCGATCGGGATGCGGTCGATCGCGTGGTAGAAGAGCGTGTTCAGACCGGCGAGCGCCACCCCGAAGCCGCCGACCAGCAGCCAGTCGGCACGGCCGTACCCCCGGAACCGGGGCCGGCAGACGGCCAGCATCAGCAGGGCTGCGATGGTCAGGCGCAGCGCGACCACGCCGCCGACGCCGGCGTGCGGGAAGAGCAGGGCCGCGACGGCGCCGCCGAACTGCAGGGAAAGCACCGAGGAGAGGACGAGTCCGATGGGCACACCTCGACACTAGGAGCCGGACACTCGGCACGGAAATGCCGATCCGCCTGCGGTTATGCTGCCGAGTCATGACCGTGGAGCTTCGGCATCTCCGGGCCTTCCTGGCGATCGCGGACGAGGGCGGGATCACCCGGGCGGCCGCGCGCCTGCACATGACCCAGCCCGCCCTGTCCCGCACCCTGCGCCAGTTGGAGGAGCATCTGGGGGTACGCCTCGTCGACCGCTCCACCCACCACCTGAGGCTCACCGAGGCCGGGGCCGCCTACCGGTCCCGGGCCGCCGCCGCTGTCGCCGCCGTCGACGACGTGCTCGACCCGGCCCGCGCCGGTACGTCGCCGCTGCGGTTCGGTCACGCGTGGGGCGCGCTCGGCGAGCACACCCCGGTGCTGCTGCGTACCTGGCGGGACCGGTATCCCACGGTCCCGCTGGAGATGCTGCGGGTCGACGACCGGACCGCCGGGCTCGCGCAGGGCAGCGTCGACGTGGCCCTGATCCGCGGCCCGGTCGACGAGCTGCCCGGGGTCCGCGCCGAGCTGCTGCTGGCCGAGCCCCGGGTGGCCGCGCTGCCCTCAGACAACCCGCTGGCCGAGAAGGATCGGCTCACCCTGGACGACCTGACCGGCGAGACGATCTGCGTGAACACCGTCGCCGGGATCACCACGCTCGGCCTCTGGCCGCCGGGTGCCGCTCCCACCCGGACGGTCGAGGTCACCAACACCGACGACTGGCTCTCCGCGGTCACCGCCGGACGCGCCATCGGCGTCACGGTCGTCTCCACCGTGGTCATGTACGCCAACCCCGCCGTCCGCTACATCCCGCTGACCGGCGCCCCACCGGTCCCGGTCCACCTGGCCTGGCGGGAGCCGCTCAGCCACCCGGCCGTACCGTCGCTGGTCGCGCTGGCCCGCGAGGTCACCGCCCGCTGACCGCTCAGCAAGCGGTCGCGGGGCCCGGCGCGGGCAGCCCGGCGTGGGCAGGGCGGGCGTGGGCAGCCCGGCGTGGGCAGGGCGGGCGTGGGCAGGGCCCGGCGTGGGCTGACCGGTCAGCGGCGGCGGAGGCGGCGGAGAGCCAGGGTCGCGATCGCGAGGCCGGACAGCGCCGGGATGCCGACGGCCAGCGTGGTCTCCACCGCGGCGTCGGTGTCGAAGCCCAGGTACGGCTCGTCGATCACCAGCGTGTAGAGCAGGAGGCCGCTCACCGCGAGCAGGAGTGCCGCCCAGGAGAGCAGGAATCCGACGCCGTTGGAGCCGTGTGCCGCCGTCTTGTCGATCATGACGCTGGACCGTAGCAGTGCGGCGCAAGCGCGGAACCGCGTCCGGCGATGGTGACGGCGAGCCGCCCGGAAGGCTGAGAATGCCGCCCGTACGGAGCAATATCCGGTGTCGCCCCGGGCGGCCGGACGGTATGAACGAGCGGTGAGCGAAGAGGTGCTACCGGGCGGCAACACCGTCGGCGCGGTGCGGATCGGCGAGGTCGTCCACAAGCCGGCCTCACCGTGGACTCCCACGGTGCACGCGCTGCTGCGCTATCTGGAGGAGGCCGGCTTCGAGGGTGCGCCCCGGGCGCTCGGCTTCGACGAGCGGGGCCGCGAGATGCTGACCTTCCTGCCCGGCGACGTGATCGGCGACCGCGTCCCCTGGCCCGGCTGGGCGTTCGCCGACCGTACGCTGATCCAGGTCGGCCAGTGGCTGCGCCGCCTGCACGATCTGACCGCCGATTTCCCGCCACCCGACGGCGAGCGCTGGTTCGCCGGCCGCCCGATGCGGCCCGGCATGATCATCGGCCATCAGGACGCGGCGCCGTACAACGCCGTGATGTTCGGCGACACGCTGGGCGGCTTCTTCGACTGGGACACCGCGGGCCCGTCGACGCGCGAGTTCGACCTGGCGTTCCCGGCGCTCTCCTGGGTGCCGCTGTACACGCCCGGCGCGGCACACCACTTCGGCTTCCACCAGCCCGAGGACCGCTCCCGCCGCCTGCATCTGCTGCTCGACGCGTACGGCTACGAGGGCGACCGTCTCGCGTTCGCCGGCGTGATCGTGCAGCGCGCCCGCACCCAGGCCACGGTGATCCGCGGCATGGCCGAGGCCGGTCATCCCGCCGCCCCGGCCCTGCTCCCGATCGCCGCCAACCTGGAGCAGTCCGCGACGGAGGTCGAGTCCCTGCCCCCGGACTTCTGGAGGCGGTGACTCAGACCCGACGACGGCCGCCCCGATCGGCTACTCCTCCGGCACGGACCGGTAGGTGTCGGTCTTGACCAGGGCGAAGAGCACCAGCACCGCGGCGATCAGCGGACCCGTCGCGGTCAGCGCGTGGCCGTACGCCGCCGTCCAGGCCGACCCGCCCAGGATCAGCGACGCGAGCACCGCGGGGACCGGGGCGTACCGGAGGACCGAACCGATCAGGCAGACCGCGGCCGCGCCGATGCACACGACCTCGACCAGGTCCGCGTAGTACTCCCGCGACTCGCGGAGGTGGACCAGGGTGGCCAGCGCCACGGCGAGCAGCCCGCCGCCGAACAGCTCCCGGCAGAACCGGGGCGCCGCCTCGGCCGCCGGGACCGCGAGCAGCACCAGCGCCACCGCGGCGGCGGCCAGGCCGATCGCCCGGTGATCCTTCGCCACGGCGACGGCCATCACCACGACCGCGACGACCGCGCCGAACCTCACCGGATCCTCCTGCGCGGACCGGGAGCGGCGGAGCCGAACCTCACTGGGCCGTGATCGTGCCGGTGGCCAGCAGCAGCGCGAGCAGGGCGCCGAGGACCAGCCGGTAGAAGATGAAGATGCTGTACGAGTGCTTGGCCACGAACTTCAGCAGCCAGGTCACCGAGAAGTACGCGACCACGAAGCTGACCCCGGTCGCGACCAGCGTGTTCGTCCAGCCGACGCCGCCCGCGATCCGGTCGTACTCCTCATAGCCCTGCAGGATCGACGCGCCCATCAGGGCCGGGATGGAGAGGAAGAACGACAGTTTGGTGACGGTGACCCGGTCGAAGTCGCGCAGCAGGCCGGCCGACATGGTGGAACCGGAGCGGGAGATGCCCGGGATCAGGGCCATGCACTGGACGAAGCCGATGATCAGCGTGTCCTTCCACGTCACGTCCTCCTCGTGGCGGACCTGGGTGGCGGCGTGGTCGGCGAAGGCCATCACGCCGCTCCAGAGGATCAGCGCGCCGGAGACGAACCAGAGACTACGCAGCGTGGTCTCGATGGTGTCCTTGAAGAGCAGCGCGATGATCACGATCGGGATCGAGCCGAGGATCACCGACCAGCCGAACCGGAAGTCCTGGTGCTGCCGGGCCTCCTTGTTGACCAGGCCCTTGAAGAACGCCGGAACGATCCGCAGGATGTCCTTCATCAGAAAGATGACGGTGGCGAGGACCGCGCCGGACTGGATGATCACGGTGAACGCGGTGATGTCCGGATCGTCGATCCGGTAGCCGAGCAGCTTCTCCAGGATCGTCAGGTGACCGGTGCTGGAGACCGGCAGGAACTCGGTGACTCCCTCAACCGCGCCGAGCAACACCGCTTCGAAGATGTTCAACCCTGTCCCCGCCCTTGCCGATCCCTACCTGACCGGGTCAGAGCATAGGGGGACGAGTCACGCGGAGCGACGGCGGTCCCGGATGGGGCTCATAGCGCCGGGTGGTCCGCGGATCGGCGTGTCCCATGGCGTCCTGGACGTCCGCCAGCGGCATCCCACCGGCACGCGCGGTGGTCGCGAAGGCGTGCCGCAGCGAGTTCGGCGACAGCCGCTCGGCGGCCGGTATGCCCGCCTCCGCGGCCAGCCGGCGGACCAGACGGAAGACCGCGTGCCGGTCGAGCCGGGCGCCGGTCGCGGTCTCGAAGAGCGGGCCCCTGCCGTCGCCGCGGACCGCGAGGTAGCGGTCCAGCGCGGCACCCGCCCCGGCGGTCAGCGCCCGGCACCGCGGCCGGCCACCCCGGCCGGCGAACCGGAGGGTCCGGCGCCCGCGTTCCCAGCCCAGGTCGTCGTGGTCCAGCCCGACCAGCTCGCCGACGCGCAGCCCGAGGTCGGTCAGCAGGGTCAGCACGGCGCGGTGCCGGACGGCGGCCGGGCCGTCCTGGCGTTCGGCGGCGGCGAGCAGCGCGCCGACCTCGTCCGGGCTGAGGCCCACGGTCGCCGAGTGCTCCCGGTCGACGTACGGCCGGTCCGCACCGGAGACCGGGTTGGCCGCCACGACGTCCCGCTCGACCAGGTGGTCATACCAGCTGGAGAGGCCGGAGAGCTTGCGCGCCACGGTGGAGGCGGCCATCGGGCGGGTCTCCAGATCCTTCGCGTACGCGTTGACGTCCCCCGGCGACGCGCCCGACGGGTCGAGTCGCCGGCCGGAGCACCAGGACATCCACGAGGCCACGTCCCGCCGGTACGCCTCCCGGGTGTGCCCGGAGAAGCGCGCCAGCCACGCCTCGGTGAACGAGGTGTACGACATACGCCCATCGTCTCAGTCTTCTGCCACGTAGCCGTCTGCGACATGCCAGTGCCGGGTGTTGCCGATCGCACGGGCGAAGTAACGATCGTGGCTGACGAAGAGCAGCGTCCCCCGATAGCGCCGCAGCGCCTCCTCGATCACGTCGAGCGCCGCGAAGTCGAGGAAGTTGGTCGGCTCGTCCAGCAGCAGCACCCGCGCCGGGCTGTTGACCAGCACCGCGAGCAGCAGCCGGCGCAGCTCACCGGCGGAGAGCTCGCGCATCCGGGCGTCCCACTGGTCGGCCTCGAACTGGTGCCCGGCCAGCAGCCGCTCCGCGTCGTCCACGTAGACCGGCACCCGGCCCCGGAAGAAGCCCATCACCGTGGTGTCGTCGCGCAGCCCGTCGTCGGTCTGCGGCAGCACGGCCACCTCGGGATGACGCTCGGCGATCGCCCGCAGCAGGGTGGTCTTACCGGATCCGTTACGCCCCGTGATCAGAATCCGGTCACCGCGCGCCACGTCGAGATCGACGTTCTCGAGCAGGCGACGCTCACCATGAGTGACAGCCAGGTGGCGTACCTCAAGCAGGATCTCGCCTTTCCCGCCGTCGTCGCCGGGGAAGGCGAGGGTCAGCGGCGGACGGGTCCGCGGCCGGGCGATCCACGACGTGGACGCCATCTGCCGCCGCAGACGCCGCTCCCGGACCTTCGCCTTGCGGGCCACCAGCCGGGAGACTCTCCGCAGGTGAGGGGCGGTTGCGCCGGAACGCACCGTGTCCTCCACGCCGCGCGCGAAGCCCTTGGTCCGCTCGATGTCGGCCTCCCAGCGAACCCGGTCCTTCTCCTGCGCCTCGTAGTCGAGCAGCAGCCGTTCCCAGCGCCGCTGCTTCTCCTCCCGGTACGCCGTGTAACCACACCCTGGGTAGTCCTGCGGCCGTTCGTCGATGCCGTCCAGCTCGATGATCCGCGTCGCGAACGCGTCCAGGAAGTCCCGGTCGTGACTCACCGCAAGCACGCCGCCGGGGAAGTCCCGCAGCCACGCGCGCAGCCACGCGGTGCCCTCCGCGTCCAGATGGTTCGTCGGCTCGTCGAGGAGCAGCAGGTCGGGCGCGTCCAGCAGGGCACGCGCGAGCAGCAGCCGGGCCTGCTCGCCACCGCTCACCGACCGCACCGGAAGGTCGTCCGGCAGATGATCGATGTCCAGCCGCTGACGAATCTCGGTCAGCCGCGTCTCGGCGGTCCACCCTTCGAGGGCCGTCCACCGCTCCTGCACCGCCGCATACCCGTCCAGCACCTCTTCGCCCGCGGCCAGCCGCGCCTCCAGCGCGCGCATGGCCGCGGTCACCTCCGCCAGCTCACCGAGCCCACCGCTCAGGAAGGCCGCCACGCTTCCGGTCTGATCAGGCAATTCCTGCGGTACGTACGCGACGCGCGTCCCCGCGTCGACCGAAAGACCGCCGCGGCTCGGGGCGAGCTCTCCGGCGAGCACGCGCAGCAGGGTGCTCTTGCCGGCGCCGTTGGGGCCGACGACCCCGATCCGGTCACCGTCCCGCAGCACCAGGTCGAACTCGCCGAAGAGCAGCTCACCGTCGTAGGTCTGCCCGAGATGAGCGGCTTTGAGGTGATGTTGCACGGGGGCCTCCACACGTTTCGCTGACACCGACATCGTTCCTGGGGTCGGCATAGCTCTCACATGTGCGGTTCGTGCTCCTCGCGCTCGGCATCGGGTCCGGGACCAACCATGCCCCGGACCCGGCCGCACCGCAACCGGATCAGCTCAGGGCCTTCCCGAGCCGGCGCAGCCCCTCGGTGATCACTTCCGGTCCGGTGGTGGTGAACGAGAGCCGCATGGTGGCCCGGTCCGGCTCGCCCGCGTAGAACGGCGCCCCCGGCACGAACGCCACGTCGTACTCCAGGGCCTCGCGCAGCAGATCCGCCGTGTCGACCTCGCCGGGCAACCGCACCCAGGCGAACATCCCGCCGTCCGGCTCGGTCCAGGTGCTGCCCTCCGGCAGGATCCCGGCCAGCTCCGCCAGCATGGTGTCCCGCCGCACCCGGTACTCGCCGCACAGCATCCGCACGTGCGCGTCGAGATCCCGCTGTGCCAGATAGGTCGCCGCCGCCGCCTGATCGATGGTCGAGGTGTGCAGGTCGGCGGCCTGCTTGGCGACCACCAGCGCGCCGCGCAGCTCGGCCGGCGCGCGCAGCCACCCCAGCCGCAGTCCCGGCGCCCCGATCTTCGACAGGCTGCCCAGGTAGATCACCCGGTCGCTCGCCGCCGCCATCGGCGCCACGGCCTCCCCGCGATACCGCAGCTCACCGTAGGGATCGTCCTCGACCACCCAGGTGCCGTACCGCTCGGCGAGCGCCGCGACCCGGGCCCGCCGCCCGGCGTCCATGGTGCGCCCGGTCGGGTTCGCGAACGTCGGCACCAGGTAGATCAGCGCCGGCCGCTCCCGCGCGATCACCTCTTCCCAGGCCGTTTCCCAGGCCTCGCCCCCTGCCGCTCCCCCGGCCGCGGGGTCGTCCCCGGCCGCTCTCCCTGCCGCGCGGTCGTCCCCGGCCGCTCCCCCTGCGAGGGGGTCGCCTCCGGGCAGCGTGACCACCCGCGCTCCGGCCATCGCGAAGCACTGCAGCGCCGCGAGGTAGGTCGGCTCCTCGACCGCGACCACCGCCCCGGGGTCCAGCAGCGCGCTCGCGACCAGCGTCAGCGCCTGCTGGGACCCGGTGGTGATCAGCAGGTCGCCGGCGCTCGCCGGCAGCCCGCGCCCGGAGCTGCGCACCGCCAGCAGCTCCCGCAGCCGCTGATCCCCCTCGGTCGGCGCGTACTGCAGCGCCCGCCGCGCCCGGTTCGATCCGAGCACCTCGTCGAACGCGCTCCGCCACCCGTCGACGTCGAAGAGCTCGGGCGCCGGCAGCCCACCGGCGAAGGAGATCACCTCCGGCCGCTCGATCAACGCGAGGAGATCGCGCACCGGCGAGCTGGCCACCTGAGCAAGCCTCTGACTGGTCATGACCGTTTCCGTTCCGTCGTACCGCAGACACAATTCCTGCACACGCACTTCGGACGGTCGTGCCCCCGACGCACCAGCATGGGACGCCACCTGGTCAAGGCGACACCACCACCCTAGGCACGGCCCTGCCCGCCCCGCCTCCTCGATTGGTCCCGGAATTGGTCCGCCCTCGAAACCACTGTCCCGCTGTGCCCGCCGCTTTCTCGGTCGTCCCCACCGGGCGGCATCCGGCCGCGCCTAGGGTCGGCCGGGACCGCACAGAACGGTGGCGTAGGACTCGATCGCGGCGGGGTCGTTCGTGGTCAGGGCGAGGTAGCCGTCGGGGCGGATGAGGACCACGGCGCCGGGAGCCGCGGCGTACGCCAAAGCAAGATCGTCGGATCGAATCACCTGGGTAAAATCGGTCAACGGGCCCAGCTCTGGCACCGACGGCCCGAACGTCAGCGCCGTGAAGAGGCGGCCGTCGTGGGCGTCGGGAAGCGCGGGCGCGATTTCACCGCTCGGCACGACCTCGCCGCTCGGCACAAGCTTGCCGCTCGGCGCGACTTCACCGGTCGGCGCGACCTTGCCGCTCGGCGTGACCCTGCTGCTCGGCGTGACTTCGCCGCTCGTAGCGGTGAGCGGGCTGCCCGTATATTTCGGATATGTCGCCCGGTCGCGGATCGCGTTGCGGGTCAGCAGGCGCGGCAGCACGAAACGCATCAGCGGGCGCAGGAGACGCGGCGGGAGCAGCGAAGACTTCTGCCGGTCGCTGTCCGCGAGAATGGCCTCGCCGACCGGCCGCCGCTCGCTCTCATAGGTCTCCAGCAGCGCCCGGCTCGCGTACCCGCGCAGCACGAGCTCCAGCTTCCAGCCGAGGTTGATCGCGTCCTGGATCCCGGTGTTCATCCCGTGCCCGCCGAACGGACTGTGCACATGGGCGGCATCACCACAGAGAAAGACACTTCCCTTCCGGTACGCCGCGGCGAGCCGGACGTTGTACCGCCAGATCGACTGCCACCGGGGCGTGCCGACCCGGATGTCGGTCCGCCCGGTCGCCTCGGTCAGCGCCCGCTGCACGTCCCCGCCCCGGGACGCGGGACCGCCGCCCATCGAGAGCTGCCAGTGGTCGTCGTGCGGAATGGGCCTGGCCGCCACCATCCCGCGCTCCAGGAACCACAGATGCGTACCGGCCGCGCGGTCCAGCCCCGCGATCGGCACGTCCATGATCAGGGCCCGGGTGTCCTCGTCGGTACGCCCCTCGAACGCGACACCGAGCGTACCCCGGACCGTGCTGCCCCCGCCGTCCGCACCGACCAGGAACCGCGCGGTGCAGGTCGAGCCGTCGGCCAGTGTCGCGGTGACCGCTTGGTCTCCATCGTCGTCACCGCTTGCGCCGGTTTCATCCTTGAAATCCACCAGCCCGGCCCCGAACTCGACCCGCCCACCGAGCTCGGCCAGCCGCTCCCGGAGGATCCGCTCGGTGCGGAACTCCGGCAGACCGACCGCGTTGCGCGCCGGATCGGGGTCGGGCGGCACCGCGAGGTCGCACAGCTTCCGGGGCCCGATGTGGATCCGGCTGCGCCCGTCCGAGCTGCCCGCGGCCCGGATCCGGTCGGCCACCCCGAGCCCGTCGAGCAGCCCCAGCGTGTGCGGCTTGAGGGTGAACCCCCGGGACCCCGCGGCGGGCTCCGGCAGGCGATCGACGATCCGGCAGCTGACACCGCGTCGCAGCAGGTCAATGGCGAGCACGAGACCGGTGGGCCCGGCCCCGGCGATGAGCACCTCGACATCCATACCTACAATGGTACCTGTCCAATTGGAGGTATCAGACGATGTCACTGCGCTACGCCCTGCTCGGCCTGCTGGAGGACGGCCCGGCCAGCGGTTACACCCTGACCGGCCGTTTCGACCGTTCGCTCCGCCGTTTCGCCTGGTCAGCACAGCAGAGCCACATCTACCCGGAGCTGAACCGGCTGGCCACCGAGGGCCTGATCGAGGTCGCCGAGGAGGGCCCGCGTGGCCGCCGGACGTACGCACTGACAGATTCCGGACGCACCGCCCTGCGCACATGGCTACTCTCCGAGCCGAAGCCCCACGCCGTCCGCGACGAACGCATGCTCCGCATCATGCTGATCTCCGCCCTGGACCCACCCGAGGCCCGCGCCCAGCTGGAGAAACACCTCTCCGAGGCCCTCATCTCCCTCGACGAGCTGCGCACCTGGGCAGCCGCCGCCGACGCCGACACCACCCACCCTCGGGGCGGTCTGCGCTATGGCCGCCTAGCCTTGGAACTGGGCATCCACCAGAACGAGGCCACCATCTCCTGGGCCCGCTGGGCCCTCACCCGCCTCGACGAAACCCCGTGACCCCCCGCCCCTGGCCGGCACTCACGGCCACCTCGGCCCACACCCCCATGAGCGCCCACTTGCCACTTGCCCCCACCACCCGCTGCCCACCTACACCCACCACCGCCACCACCCGCTGCCCACCTACACCCACCACCGCCGCCGCCCACCGCCGCCTATCCGGCCACCGGCCACCGGCCACCGGCCAGCGTCCAGGCCGAGGTGGCGAGCCGGCACCTCCGCGCGGGGCCGACCCTCTCGACCAGCGTGGGGATGAGCGGGCCCCGACTACCAAGGGCTCCCCTCGGTCCGACGCTCACGTGCGGACGGTATTTGCACCTCGGGTCGCTTGCCATCGCATTAGCCGACGCATTCATTTGACGGGCCAGAGTTGCAAACTAATTGCACGCCCGATGGTCCGGAATTTTCACTAACGGAAATTCAAGGAAGATCGACTGCTGGCAGATCTGATGCGAGCCGCAGGAGAATTTCGGCATGCGACAGCTTCAGTTTTTCTCCCCGGCTCAGGTGGCCGTCATGCGAGACCGCACGAAGCGTCGCAACTATTCGCCCGAGGCGGAGGAATTCCGTCGTGAGCACGCGCGGCACCGCTCGTGGGGATTGACACAACGGCACGCCCGGAAGCTGCAGCGCCTTCACGGCCATGTCCCTGACGATGCGGAGCTGATCGCGACATGGCAGGAGCGCACCGCCGCGGCTTCCACGGCTGAGGCGTCCGGGGCGTCCGGGGCGTCCGGGGCGTCCGGGGCGTCCGGGGCGTCCGGGGCGTCCGGGGCGTCCGGGGCGTCCGGGGCGTCCGGGGCGTCCGGGGCGTCCGACCTGATTATGCCCACACCAGGGATGACGAAAAGCCGAGCCGTGGGACCCCCGCCTGCCGATGACGGACCTGCCGACCACGCACCAGCGCCGTGCGACCCCGCCGCGCCCGAGCCGACCAAGCCCGAATCGCCCGACCCGACCAAGCCCGAATCAGCCGAGCCGACCAAGCCCGAATCGGCCGAGGATGGCTCCGGCGCCCAGCGGGACCCCGCGGTCGACGAGACGATAGAGCGCGAAACCGACCACCGCGACGACGTCGAATGCAACCTGCGCATAGCTATCTACAAGTCGTTTAACCATGCGGGCGCAGGGGCATCGGGAATCAGAATTCCTTTACACCGGCGCAGCGGGCGCGATCCTCCTTTGCCGACGAGAAGCGATCGTCAAGTTGCAGCGATTGGCGCATTCCGAACGGTACCCGACTTTCGCACGACGGCATATTCGCCAGGCAAATCCGTGGGCTCAGCAGGCCTGTCCCGGGATTCCCTGAAATACGCCGGTTCGGGCAAGGTTCCGCAAGGCGTCATGCCAGTTGTGCCGGCTTGTTCTGGTCCGTGCCGGGTTTGGTCAAGCGGCCAGGCGCATGCCGTGGGCGTCGGTGGCGGCCAAACGGGAGGCCATCGTGGAGCGGGCGGCGATCTGCGCCGTGTAGGCGGCGCGGCGGCGGGCCACGCAGCCGTCCTTCGGGTCGGGGGCGCCGGTCTGGTCCATGTGGGTGATCAAGCCGTCGCGGAGTAGGGCCAGGGCCTCGGTGCGCAGCTGGGAGACGCGGGACTCGGTCACGCCGAGGGAGGCGGCGACCTCGGAGAGGGGGCGTTCCTGCAGGAAGGAGGCTTCGACGACGTAGCGGAGGCGCTCGGGCAGGACGGTGACCGCGTCGTGGAGGTAGCCCAGGCGCTCGCGGTGCAGGAGCATCTCCTCGGGGTTCATCGCGGTCTCGGTGACCATGTCCTCGGCGGCGCCGGCGGTGAAGCCCTGCAGGGAGAGTACGGCGGCGCGCTGGACGTCGTCGTCGACGTTGCTCAGCTCGCCGACCGCGACGCCGAGCAGTTCGGCCAACTCCTCGACCGTGGGGGTGCGGCCGAGCTGGGCGGTCAGCTCCTCGCGGGCCACCTCGGCTCGGCGGGCGCGGGCGCGGACCGAGCGGCTCGCCCAGTCCATGCTGCGCAGCTCGTCGAGGAGGGCGCCGCGGACGCGGACGGCGGCGAAACGGCCGAACGGGATGCCGCGCGAGTCGTCGAAGGACTGGGCGGCGGTGACCAGGGCAGCGTAGCCCGCGGAGGCCAGGTCGTCGCGGTGGACGTGCGGGGGGACCTTGAAGAGCATCTCGCGGACCATGTGCCCGACCAGCGCCATGTTGTCGCGAATCAACGCTTCCTGCTCGCGGGTGACGGACTCACGGGCGGCGGGCTCGCGGGTGACCGAATCACGGGAGGCGGACTCACGCGCGACCGAATCACGGGCGGCGGACTCGCGGGTGGCCGAATCACGGGCGGCGGACTCACGGGCGACAGGCTCACGAGTGACGGACTCACGGGTGATGGGCTCACGAGTGACGGACTTGGGCGTCGTCTGAACGGTCATTGCGGTATCCCCCCTGTGTGGCGTGCAGGGGAGACTTTTCGCGGCTACGGGTGCAAGAACCGGTTTCGTTCGGTTGCCGCTCGGTTGCACTCCGCATTTGTTCTCAAGTACGAGCTGACGTGCAGCTCGAGTGCGGGCTCACGTCCGGCTCAGGCGCATACTCACGTTCGGCGCAGGCGCAGACTCACACCCGGCCCAAGTGCGGGCTCACATGCGGCCCAGGCGCAGGGCCCAAGTGCGGGCTCACGTCCGGCTCAGGTGATCAGCCAGCCGTTGTCGACTGCCAGGCGGACCGCCTCGGCGCGGGTGCGTGCGCCCGTCTTGCCGATCGCCGAGGAGAGGTGGTTGCGGACCGTACCGTCGGAAAGGCGCAGCTCACGGGCTATGTCGGCGACCGTGCCGCCGTCCTGGGCGGCGCGCAGCACGTCGGACTCGCGGTCGGTCAGCGGGGAGTCCCCGTGTGCCAGGCTCTGCGCCGCGAGGGCCGGGTCGACCACCCGCAGGCCCTGGTGCACCCGGCGGACCGCGTCGGCGAGTTGCCGGGCCGGGGTGTCCTTGACGACGAAGCCGCTCGCCCCGGCGGCCATCGCCTGGCGCAGGTAGCCGGCCCGGCCGAACGTGGTCACCATCAGCACCCGGCACCCGGGCATCGCCTCGTGCAGGTGACGTGCCGCGGTGATCCCGTCCAGGCCGGGCATCTGCACGTCGAGCAGCGCCACGTCGACCTCGTGGGCCAGCGCCGCGGCCACCACCTCGTCGCCGCGGCCGACCTCGGCCACCACCTTGATGTCCGCCTCCAGGTCCAGCAGGGCGGCCATCGCGCCGCGGACCAGGGCCTGGTCGTCGGCGAGCAAAATTTTGATCATGAGGGGACCTCCACTCGTACTCGGAATCCCGGCCGATCCCCCCGCTCGCCGGCGACCAGGTGCGCGCCCAGCTCATCGGCCCTGCGACGCAGTCCGGCCAGCCCCTGGCCGGTGTTCGTGTCGTCCGGCGGGCCCTGCCCGTCGTCGAGGATCTCGACGCTGTCCGGGCGCAGGCGCACCTCGGCGTGGCGGGCCCGGCTGTGCCGGACGATGTTGGTGACCGCCTCGCGGATCGTCCACGCGAAGAGCTCCCGGTTGCGGGTCGGGATGTCGTCGGCGGCGCCGGGCAGGTCGGCCCGGACGTTGGCGGCCGCGAGGGCGGCCCGGGCCGCGGCGATCTCGCCGGGCAGCGAGATGCCGCGCATGCCGAGCGCGGTGGCGCGGACGTCGGCGAGCGCATCCCGGGCGAGCTTTTCAAGATCATTCAATTCGGTACGGGTACGCTCCACGTCCACGTCGAGGAGGCGCTGGGCCAGCTCCGCCTTGACCGCGACCACGGTCAGCGAATGGCCGAGGATGTCGTGCAGGTCGGCGGCGATCCTGGCCCGCTCGTCGGCGACCGCGAGTTCGGCCAGCTCGTGCTGCGCCCGGACCAGACGGCCCTGTCGGTCGAAGGCGAGCCGGATGCCCCAGGTGGCGACGCCGGCCAGGACGACCGCGAGCGCGTACCCGTGGCCGCTGGCGTGCCAGCCGGGGACGAAGCGTACGGCGAGCTCGATCGAGGCGGCCATCACCGCGGCGACGATCGTGCCCTGGCGGATCGGCAACCCGATCATCGCGGTGGCGCCGATGTACACGCCGCAGGTGAGCATGTGCTGCCCGGCGGCGGGGTACTGCAGCGCGCCGAGGAGGAGCATGAGGAAGATGCCGATCCAGACGCGGATCAGGCTCTGCCGGGTCGGCCCGACGAGTCGCATCTGCCGCATCGACCCGGTCGTCGCCAGGTACACCGCGACGAATCCGACCAGAGCCGCGAGCCCGATGTCGCGCCACGGCCCGGCCGGATGCCGCAGGATCGCCTCGAGGTTCTCGCCGAGGTAGAAGAGCCAGACCGCGCCGAATACCCAGCCGTGGCGGAAACCACGGCCGGGCACTGCGAGGGTCACCATGTCGGACACGGTACCTACCGGCTAGACGCGCGCCGTGTCCCGGCGGAAGCGCCACATCGCGCCGGCCGAGAAGAGCGCGGTCCAGACGACCACGTTGAGGATCGCGAGGGCCAGGTCGCCGTCCTGGGTGAGCGGGTACCGGGCGATCTCGCCGACGCCGTACACCGGGGTGAACTTGGCGATCGTGGCGAAGGTGTGGCCGAGCTGGTCGACCGGGACGAAGAGGCCACCGGCGAAGGAGAGGATGCCCAGCACCGGACCGAGGATCTGCATGACGTTCTCGCTCGGCAGCAGGTAGCCCATGAACAGGCCGAACGCGGCGAACACCAGGGCGCAGACCCAGGCCAGCACGGCACAGCCGATCCACGCGTGGGCCGGCAGTTCGGCACCGCTGATCGCGCCGACCACGAACGCCACGGCCACGCTCACCGCGCCGATCAGCATCGCCACGATCAGTTTGACGGCGATGTACGCGATCGGCTTGAGCGGCGTCAACCGGAGCTGACGACTCCAGCCCGCGGCCCGCTCGATGGAGACCATCGCGCCGCCCGAGGTGGTGGCGAGCATCGCGCCGTACACGGCCATGCTGACCATGATGTAGCCGGTCACGTTGCCGTCACCGATCCGCTGGGTCTTGTAGTCGCCGCTCGATCCGAAGAGCAGGAAGAGGGCGGCCGGCATGATCAGCGTGAAGATCACCGTGCGCTTGTTGCGCATCAGCCGCCGGAGCTCGAGCGCGAGCATCCCCGCGCTGAAACCGCCGAACTTGGGCAGGGTCCTGTCGTGCGCGAGGGTGGTCATGCGTCCGCCGTAAGGGTGAGGAAGGCGTCTTCGAGGTTCCGGGAGGTGATCTCGAGGTCCCGGGCGTCGGTCCGGGTGAGCAGGTGACGGGCGATCGCGTCGGAGTCACGGCCGTGCAGGTACACACTGTCGCCGCGGACCTCGGCGGACTCCACGCCCTCGATCCGGTTCAGTGCGTCGAGGTCGGCGCCGGGCAGGGTGGCGCGGACCGTACGCCCGGCGGCCAGGGCCTTGACCTCGGCTGCCGTGCCGTCCGCGACGATCCGGCCGCGGCGGACCAGCACCACCCGGTCGGCGTAGGCGTCGGCCTCCTCCAGGTAGTGCGTGGCGAAGATGACCGTACGGCCACGCTCCGCGTCCTGGCGGATCGCCTCCCAGAACTCGCGCCGCCCACCGACGTCCATGCCGGTGGTCGGCTCGTCCAGGATCAGCAGCTCCGGGTCGGGCAGCAACGCCATCGCGAACCGCAGCCGCTGCTGCTGCCCGCCCGAGCACTTGCCGACCAGCCGGTCCCCGATGTCGGCGATCCCGGCGCGTTCCAGTACCTCCTTGACCACCGATCGCGGGCGGCCGAACAGCACCGCGGTCAGCCGGGCGGTCTCCTCGACCGTGTAGTCCTTGAGCAGCCCCCCGGTCTGCATGACCGCCGATACCAGGCCGAGCGCCACCGCCTCCTGCGGCGGCCGTCCGTAGACCTGCACCGAGCCCGAGCTGGGCTTGGACAGGCCGAGGACCATGTCGACCGTGGTCGTCTTGCCGGCGCCGTTCGGCCCCAGCAGGGCTACCACCTCTCCGGGGCGGATGCGCAGGTCGAGGCCGTCCACGGCGGTGACCGTGCCGAACCTCTTGACCACGCCGTCCAGGTTCACGGCCAGTTGCCCCGTGCCAGTGGCCGTGAGATCGGGTGAAGCGGTTAGCGTCATGAAAGAATCCTCGCAACCGAGGGTTGCCGGACCATGAGCCGGGCGTCATCTCCGCGCCATGACATCCGTCAGGCATCGATCGTCGTAGAGTCGAATCATGAGTCTGCTGCTCCGGCCGTGGGCGGACACCGACGCGACCGACCTCGCCGCCGCGCTCACCGACCCCGACGTGCTGAGCTGGACCCGCCTGCCCGCCGCCACCGAGGAGACGGCCCTGGCCTGGATCGCGACCCAGCACGCGAACCGGGCCGCCGGCACGCGGTACAGCTTCGCGGTGATCCGCGACGGCCACGCGATCGCCAACGTCGCGCTGAAGCTCCCGGCCGCCGAGGTCGCCTACTGGACCGCCGCACCCGCTCGCGGTCAGGGCGTCGCCTCCCGCGCACTGGCGAAGCTCACCACCTGGGCATTCACCCGCTTCGGCATGGAGAGCCTGGCCCTGCTCCACCGCGCGGGCAACGAGGCCTCCTGCGGCGTGGCCCGCCGCGCCGGATACCCCCTGGTCTCCGACCCCGACGGTCACCACCGCCACGTCCGGGAGCGCCCTCGCTAGAGCCTGCACCACGTTAGAGCCTGCACCGCGCTAGAGCCTGCACCGCGCTAGAGCCTGCGCCCACGCTTGCCGAGCGGCACCTCCGACATGTCCACGGTCTGCGAGGTCAGCTTCTTGAAGCCGTACCCCCGCTCCGTCATCCACGTCTCGGCCTTGAGTTCGGCACGTGCCGTGACATCCGGAATCTCCCGCTCATCGGTCACCTCCTCCCCGAACCGGAACGTGAAGAACGGCCGCGCCGCCAGGTCATAGCTGAGATGCCCGGCCTCCGTGTACTCCACCGCCATCAGGTCATCCCCACCATCAGCGATCAACTCCGCCCGCTGCGCGTCGCTCAGCCCGTCGAAGGCCCCCCGCACGGTCACACGGATCATCCGGCTCTCACTCATCCGGCCAGTATTCAAAACCGCCCCCGCTCCCGCACACCGTTTTCCTTCCGCTTCCTCTCCCCGTACGCCCTCCGCCAGGCAACCCACCCTCCCACTCGGCCCGGCCCCGGCCCGCCGCCCCTGACCGCCAGCTCGGTCCGGCTCGCGCAGGCCCGGCGCTCGGCCGGCGTCCGTGCTCGCCAAGGCGTCCGGGTTCCGTGCGCGGGCGCCAGCCCAGACTGGATACCTGCACCGCACTGACTACCTGCACCACACTGGATACCTGCACCACACTGGATACCTGCACGACGCGGTCGCCAACCCGGTGCGGGGAACCTCTGATCCGGGACGCCTCCATATCCGCATGAGTACGCGAATTACAGATGGCTACGCCACGGTTATAGTCGCCGCCGCTGGGGCACTTTCGGTGCGCTCTTCGCGCCTTTCGGCAATTTCCTCCGTGCGCTTTGCCATATCCCGTTGCGCGCAACTCCTGATTTCCGTCCGGAAACAAAACGTCGTCGCAGGCGCCGGTTTCGCGCTCGGCTACCTCGGCCACCTCGTCGACCGCAGAATCCTGTGGGGCGACGGGGCCGCCCTCGGCCGATTCGGGCTCCCTCCGCTCGGGCTCGGCGGGGTCGCACGGCGCTGGCGCGTGGTCGGCAGGTCCGTCATCGGCAGGCTGGGGTCCCACTGCTCGGCTTTTCGCCATCCCAGGTGTGGGTAGGACCAGCTCAGACGCCCCGGATGCCCCAGACACCCCAGACACCCCGGACACCCCGGACACCTCAGGCGTCTCAGGTGCCTCAGGCGTCTCAGGTGCCTCAGGTGCTTCAGGCGTGGAAGCCGCGGCGGTGCGCTCCTGCCATGCCGCGATCAGCTCCGCATCGTCAGGGACATGGCCGTGAAGGCGCTGCAGCTTCCGGGCGTGCCGTTGTGTCAATCCCCACGAGCGGTGCCGCGCGTGCTCACGACGGAATTCCTCCGCCTCGGGCGAATAGTTGCGACGCTTCGTGCGGTCTCGCATGACGGCCACCTGAGCCGGGGAGAAAAACTGAAGCTGTCGCATGCCGAAATTCTCCCGCGACCCGCATCAGATCCGCCAATTGTCGATCATCCCCGAATTTCCGTTGGTGAAAATTCCGGACCATTGGGCATGCAATTAATTCGCAACTCTGGCCCGTCAAATGAATGCGTCGGCTAACACGACGACGTCCGACATGATGAGCAGTGGCTGGCGAAGGGTGGTCGGCTTATCCGCCCTCGATGGCGAACAACCAGGCCCGCCGCAAGGCCGAGGCGGACGGGGTGGTTACGCACGTGAGCGACAACCCGCGGGACCCTCGCCACCTGGTGCCGGGATCCGTGCCTACGTGCCAGCTCGGGTCGGCCGGTGAGCAACGGCAACGGCGGGGGTGGGGTGGAGCGACGGCGATGGGGTGGGGCGACGGCCAGGGTAGGGCGACGGCCAGGGTGGAGCGACGGCAGCGGCGACGGCCAGGGTCGGGCGACGGCAGCGGCGACGGCCAGGGTGGGGCGACGGGGATGGGGTGTTCGGCGCGGACCGAGGCGCCGGGCAGGTCATGGGTGAAGGTGAGCTACTGTGCCGATCTCCAGGGCTGTCCAGACGACGCCGTTCGGGGCGATGGTGATGCCGTGGGGCTCGCTGGCGGGTGAGGGCAGGTCGTGGTGGGTGAACTCGCCGTCCGGGGTGATGTGCGCGATACGGTTGGTGGCCCATTCGGTGAACCAGCAGCCGCCGGGTGGGGCGGCGACGATCGCGTGTGGTCGCGCCCCGCGATCGGGGAGCGGGAACTCGTGGATCTCGCCGTCGGGGGTGATCCGGCCGATCTGGCCGGCGCTGATCTCGACGAACCAGAGGGCGTCCCCGCTGGCGGTGATCCCGACCGGTCCGGCCTTGGCGGTGGGCAGGGGGTGAAGCGTCACGATGCCCTCGGGGCTGATCCGGCCGATCGCGTCAGCCTGATTCGCGGTGAACCACATCGCCCGGTCCGGACCGAGAGTGATCATGGAGGGGAAGGCGCCCCGGACCGGTAGCGGGAACTCCTCGATCGACCCGTCGGTGGCGATCCGGCCGATGGCGTCGGCGGTCATCTCGGTGAACCACAGGGCGCCGTCGGCGCCGGGCGCGATCCCGAACGGCCCGCTCCCCGGCGTCGGTGTGGCGAAGGACGAGGCGGCGCCGTCGACCGTGATCCGGCCGATGCGATGGTCGCGGTTCCGGGTGAACCACAGTGCCCCGTCCGGGCCCGGCGTGATCACGGAGGGTCCGCAGTCCGGCGAGTCCAGCGGGTGAACGGTGACGTCACCGGACGGCGTCAGGCGGGCGATCCGCCCACCGTGAACCAGCGACAACCACAGCGCACCGTCCGGACCGGCGGTGATGCCGTAGGGCCCCGCGCCCCGATCCGACACCCGTATCTCTCCGATCACCCGACGATTTTCACCCCGCCGCGGCCTGTTCGCCACCCCGACCGCGGCCCTGCCGCCACCCCGTCGTCGTCAGGTCACTTGATGACGGCCGCCCGCTGCTCCGCCGTGACGATCAGGTCGCGGACCAGCTTCTCCGAGCCGTCCATGTTCTCCCAGCCCAGGTCGGCGACGACGACCACCGCGTCGTTCACCCTCGACAGGGCCGCGTAGTGGGCGACCGTGGCCGGGGCCTCCTCGGCGTAGCTGAACCTCTGCTCGATCTTCACCAGCACCGAGTGGTCGCCGGATTCGACGATCGTCCACCTCTTCTGGTCCTCGCCCAGCCCGCCCGGGCACTTCGTGAGGGCCGCACCGATCTCGGTGAACTGGGCGGCGGCCCCGCCGGCCTGATGTCTGCCGACGAACTCCACCACCGTCGACGGGGTGCTGCCCTGCTCACTGCCGGGAACGGTGTACCGCATCGCCACCGCGTCGGTGCGGGTGCCGTCGCTGGGGTACTTCGCGGTGCCGCACGGGCGCAGTGGCCGTACGTGTGCGAACTCGCCCTGCTCCAGCGGCTCGGCGGTGGCGCCGCGCACGTCGTCCGGCTGCAGCAGGGCCTCGGCCGGGATCCCGCTGAGCCCGGGGATCCCGCTGCCCCCGTCCGCGGTCGTTCCCGGGTCGGCCGACGCGGTCGCCGGTGCCGAGGCCGGCCCGTCCGTGGCCGTGCTCCCGGTCCCGGTCCCGGTCGAGCATCCGGCGAGGGTGACGGTGAGCAGTCCGGCGCCCATCGCGCTAAAAATACGAATCGTATTCACATTCACAGAATATCCTCAGAGGACGGTCCATGATCACCCAGATCGATCTCTGCGCCGGGTCGGATCACCGACATCGCCGTGGTGCGGGACCGGAGGATCAGTTCCAGGCGGACTGGAGGAGCTCGACCAGGTCCAGGGTGGCCTCGCCCGTCCAGATCACCGAGGTCAGGGCGACGAAGGCCGGCAGCGCGATCAGGAAGGCCGGGGCCGCCTGGCGGGGCTTGAGCAGGTGGGCCACCCGCTTCGGGACGACCCAGCCCGGGACGGCGGCGTGCAGCGCGGAGGGGGTGCGGGCGCCGGCGCCGGCCAGCGCCGCCACCCCGATCGCGTGGGCGACCGTACGCCGGCTGCCCAGGGCGTCGGCCGCCCGCTCGTCGGCGGCGCGCTCGATCAGGTAGTCGACGTGGCGGCCGACCCACCACAGGGCCGGGTGGGCGGCGACGGCGAGTTCGGCGACGCGGGCCAGCCGGTGGTGACGCTCGTCGAGGTGGGCGTTCTCGTGGGCCAGCAGGGCGGCGTACTGGTCGTCGGTGAGCAGCTCGCGCATGCCCGTGGTGACCACCACGTGGCCGGGGTCGCCGGGGACGGCGAACGCCCGCGCGGCCGGGTCGGCGAGCAGCACCACGCCGCCGGGGCCGGAGTCCGGGACCAGGGCGAGGATCTCGTTCTGCCGGCGCCAGCGCCACGCCACCGAGACCACGGCGTACCCGAAGAAGGCCAGGCTGAGCCATGGCACCCACTCGACGCCGGCGGTGTCGGCGGCGACCACCGAGGCGGACCAGCCGAAGAGGTGGCCGACGGCCGGGACCTGGGCGAGCGCGTGCGCGGCGAGCAGGAAGAGGTTGACGGTGCTGGTGATGGCGACCGTGGCTGCCGACCAGGCGATCACCACGGCGGCGCGGGCCGGGGGCAGGCGGTCGGCGACGAGCCGGACGGCCAGCACCACCAGGGGCGGGACGACGATCACGGACCAGAGGAAATGGTCGAACATTTTTTGCCTTAAGGTCTGAGCGTGAACACACAGCCGCCCGGCCGCCGCCGACCCGGCCAGCTGGAGAAGGAAGTCATGACGGTCCTCGGGGAGTCGGGCCGCCCGCTGACCCCGGGAGAGGTCCGCGAGCTGCTTGATCCCTCCGGAGAGCTCTCATACAGCACGGTAGTCACCACCTTGACCAGACTGTACGAGAAAGGCTCGGCCGTGCGACACCGGGACGGGCGGGCATTCCGGTACGGCGCGCCGGCCGGCCCGGCCGGACTGGTGGCCGACCGGATGCACCGGCTGCTCGAGGTGGAGGCGGACCGGGCCTCGGTCCTGCGCCGGTTCGTGAGCAACCTGAACCCGAAGGACGAGGAACTCCTGCGTACGCTGCTTCACGAGGATGAAGCTTAGGCTACCCTAACCTCGTCGATGCAACCCGTCGGCACCCCGGACCGCAACCGGGACGCGGCAGGGTTGCCGGGATGAGCACCAGGATCATCGCGACCATCGCCGTCGTGGCCGGAGTCGTCACGCTGACCGGCGGGATCGCCGGTACCCTGTTCGCCGTCTTCGGGCCGAGCTGACAGACTTGCGGGATCATGACTTTGACCGATCGCCTCCCCGGCACCTCCGAACCCGACGCCGTCTTCGATGCCTTCCAGGGCTGGGTGACGGAGCAGGGCCTGACGCTCTACCCGCATCAGGAGGAGGCGCTGCTCGAGATCGCGATGGGCTCGAACGTCATCCTCAACACCCCGACCGGGTCGGGTAAGAGCCTGGTCGCGGTCGGCGCGCACTTCGCGGCGCTCGCCTCGGAGCGGACCACCTTCTACACCGCGCCGATCAAGGCCCTGGTCAGCGAGAAGTTCTTCGCCCTCTGCGCCACCTTCGGCGCGCACAACGTCGGCATGCTGACCGGCGACGCCAGCGTCAACCCGGACGCGCCGATCATCTGCTGCACCGCCGAGATCCTGGCGAACCTGGCGCTGCGCGAGGGCCGGGACGCCGACGTCGGCCAGGTCGTCATGGACGAGTTCCACTTCTACGCCGAGCCGGACCGCGGCTGGGCGTGGCAGGTGCCGCTGATCGAGCTGCCGCAGGCGCAGTTCCTGCTGATGTCCGCCACACTCGGCGACACCACGCGCTTCGTCGACGACCTCTCCCGGCGCACCGGCCGGGAGACCTCCGTGGTCAGCAACGCCGAGCGCCCGGTCCCGCTGCTCTTCGAGTACGCGATGACGCCCCTGCACGAGACGATCGAGGAGCTGCTGAACACCCGGCAGGCCCCCGTGTACATCGTGCACTTCACCCAGGCGGCCGCCCTGGAACGGGCCCAGTCGCTGATGAGCATCAACATGTGCACCCGCGAGGAGAAGGACAAGATCGCGGCGGCGCTGGGGAACTTCCGGTTCACCGCGGGGTTCGGGCGTACGCTCTCCCGGCTGGTCCGGCACGGCATCGGCGTGCACCACGCGGGCATGCTGCCGAAGTACCGCCGGCTCGTGGAGACGCTCGCCCAGGCCGGTCTCCTCAAGGTCATCTGTGGCACGGACACCCTCGGCGTCGGCATCAACGTGCCGATCCGCACCGTGCTCTTCACCGGTCTGTCCAAGTACGACGGCGTGAAGACCCGGCTGCTCAAGGCCCGCGAGTTCCACCAGATCGCCGGCCGGGCGGGCCGCGCCGGGTTCGACACCATCGGCACCGTGATCGTGCAGGCGCCCGAGCACGTCATCGACAACGAACGAGCCCTGGCGAAGGCGGGCGACGACCCGAAGAAGCGGCGCAAGGTCGTCCGCAAGAAGCCCCCGGAGGGTCAGATCGGGTGGGGCCGGCCGACCTACGACCGGCTCGTCGAGGCCGAACCGGAACCGTTGACCTCGTCGTTCCAGGTCACCCACGCGATGCTGCTCAACGTGCTGGCTCGCGGTGGCGACCCGTTCGCGGCGATGCGCCACCTGCTCACCGACAACCACGAGGAGCCCGCCGCCCAGCGCCGCCACATCCGCCGGGCGATCGCGATCGCGCGGGCGCTGCTCGCCGGGGGCGTCATCGAGCGTACCCGGGAAGGGGTCTATCGCCTTGTCGAGGATCTGCAGCTCGACTTCGCGCTGAATCAGGCGCTGTCACCCTTCGCGCTGGCCTCGCTCGAACTGCTCGACAAGGAGACGCCGGAGTATCCTCTCGACGTCGTCTCGGTGATCGAGTCCACGCTGGAGGACCCGCGGCAGGTGCTGTCGGCGCAGCGGCAGAAGGCCCGCGGCGAGGCCGTCAACGCGATGAAGGCCGAGGGCATCGAGTACGACCAGCGGATGGAGCTGCTGGAGAACGTCACCTGGCCGCAGCCGCTCAAGGAGCTGCTGGACGCGGCGTACGAGACGTACCGGCAGGGCCACCCGTGGGTCGCCGACTACGAGCTCAAGCCCAAGGCCGTCGTCCGCGACATGTACGAGCGGGCGATGACCTTCACCGAGTACGTCTCCTTCTACGGCCTCTCCCGCTCCGAGGGCCTGGTCCTGCGCTACCTCGCGGACGCGTACCGGGCGCTGCGGCAGACCGTGCCCGAGGACGCCCGGACCGAGGAGCTCACCGACCTGATCGAATGGCTCGGCGAGCTGGTCCGCCAGGTCGACTCCAGCCTGCTCGACGAGTGGGAGCGGCTGCGCAACCCCGGTGCCGATCCGGCCGAGGTGCGGATCGACGACAAGCCGCCGGCGGTCACCCGGAACCTGCGGGCCTTCCGGGTGCTGGTCCGCAACGCGATGTTCCGCCGGGTCGAGCTGGCCGCGCTGGGCCGCTATGACGAGCTCGGCGAACTGGACGGCGAGAACGGCTGGACCGCGGAGCGCTGGCAGGACGCGATCGACGACTACTTCGACGAGTACGAGACGCTCGGCACCGGCCCGGCGGCGCGCGGTCCCGCCTTCCTGCAGATCGACGCGGGCCAGACGGTCTGGACCGTACGCCAGGTCTTCGAGGACCCGAACGAGGACCACGACTGGGGCATCGAGGCGACCGTCGACCTGGCCGCGTCCGACGAGGCGGGCACCGCCGCGATCACCGTCCTGAATGTGGGCCCGCTTTCCGATTCCGCCATCTGAGTACCCCGGAACGGCAGAGACTGTCGGGGTGAGGAAGAAGACCCTGGTTCTGGCCGCTTCCCTGCTGCTGGGTGGGATGACCGTCCGCGCCGCGACCCGCCGTCTGCGGGCGCTGCGGTCGGTCGCCCCCGAGCTGCGCAGCCCGCTGCTCCTCGTGCCGGTGCATCTGGGCGGCCCGCGTACCCTGCGACTGCTCCGGCGCGTCCCGGCCGGCCGGACCCGGATCGCACCCGGTGTCGCGGTCGCCAAGGGGACCCTCGCCGCGCGCGGCGAGCACCCGCCCGTCGACGTGTACGTCTACCAGCCGTCCCGCCGGTCGAAGCCGTCCGGCGCGCTGCTCTGGATCCACGGCGGCGGGTTCGTGCTCGGGCAGCCGGTCGCGTACCACGAGCTGGCCAGCCGGTTCGCCAGGGAGCTGGGGATCGTGGTGGTCAGCGTGGACTACCGGCTCGCCCCGGAACACCCGTTCCCGGCCGGGCTGGAGGACTGCTGGACCGCGCTGAGCTGGCTCCACGACCACACCGAGGAGCTGGGCATCGACCCGGGGCGCCTCGCGGTCGGCGGGGACAGCGCGGGTGGCGGGCTGACCGCAGCGCTCTCCCAGATGGCGCTGGACCGGGGCGGGCCGCCGATCTGCTTCCAGCTGATGCTCTACCCGATGCTGGACGACCGGACCGTGCTGCGCCACGACCACGCGGGCACCGGGGCGGTGGCCTGGTCGCCGGTGTCGAACCGGTACGGGTGGACGGCGTACCTCGGGCACACCCCCGGGCCGGACGAGCCGCGCCCCTACGCCGCGCCGGCCCGCCGCGACGATCTCAGCGGCCTGCCGCCGGCCTGGGTCGGGGTCGGCGACATCGACCTGTTCCACGCCGAGGACGTGGCGTACGCGGACCGGCTCAGCGAGGCCGGCGTACCCTGTGAGCTGCTGGTGGTGCCCGGGATGTACCACGGGGCGGACACGCTCTTCGACGGCAAGGTCCCGTCGATGACCGCCTTCCGCGCCTCGATGATCGACGCCCTGCGGAGGGGTCTCGCCGCCGCCCGATAATGGGTTGCCCGCCTGGTTAGCGTGGGCGCATGCTCAGCTTCGCCAGCAAACTCATCGGCGCCGACGTCCCGTATGACGTGATCACCCCGGACGGCTGGACGCCGGACGAGCGGCTGCCGCTCGTCCTGGTCCTGCACGGCGCGAACTCCTCCGCCGCCGTCCTGGGGATGATGCGGCCCCTCGCGACGTCACTCCCGCGCTCGCTGATCGCCTGCGCGTCCACGCCCACGGTCGGCGGCTTCTACCTCGGCGCTTGGGAACGGTTGATCGCCGACGAGTTCCCGGCCCTGCTGACCGCCGAGTACCACGCCGACCCGTCCGGCATCGCCCTGCTCGGCGCGTCGATGGGCGGCTACGGCGCCCTGAAGATCGCGTTCGCCGACCCGTCCCGCTTCACCGCCGTCGCCGCGGTCTCTCCCGCCCTCCTCCCGGCGATGTCCTACACCGACCTCCGCCCGCGCAACACCATGTCCGTTCTCGCCCAGTTGGCCACCGAGATGGAGGCCGCCGGCTGGCCCGCCGAGAGCGTCGCCCACCGCGCCCGCTCGAACGCCGCCGCCATCCGCGCCGCCGGCCTCCCGATCATGCTCCGCTGCGGCGACCACGACGTCTTCAACATGCACGACGGCACCGAACACCTGCACCGCACCCTCTGGGACCTGGACATCCCGCACGATTACCACCTGGTCCGCGACGCGGACCACATCGGCCCGGAGTCTGCTTCCGCTCTGCGTTCCGCTTTCGCCTTCCTCTCTTCCCGTACGCCCATCCCCGCCCCCTCCCCTGAGTGGGAAGCGTGGTCCTCCTCGGACCGTTCGACCCCGCCCCCGCCGTTGGACCCCACCTCCCCCACCGCCGCGTCCGATTTCCGCGTCCTCTTCGCTCCCACCCTGTCCGAAACAGCCCACGCAGACCCCACCGCCACCCGCCGCTACGGCCCCCTCCCGTAACCCGGCTCCCCACCCCGGCTGGCGCTGCGGGCCGTATCAGCACCCGCCACACACCCGTGACCCTGCTGGTCAATTCCGAACCGGCGGTACCCGCGGGCCGGCCTGCTGGCGAGCGCGGGCCGGCCGGCTGGCGAGCGCGGGCCGGCCGGCTGGCGAGCGCGGGCCGGCCGGCTGGCGATCCGGGGTGTCTCAGCCCGGCCGGCTGGCGATCCGGGGTGTCTCAGCCCGGCCGGCTGGCGATCCGGGGTGTCTCAGCCCGGCCGGCTGGCGCTCCGGGGTGTCTCAAGCGCTCCGAGAGACCCCTGAACGCCAGCCACGCCGGGAAAGCTGGTGCTCACGGGTCTCTCAAGCCCGCCGAGACACCCGTGAGCACCAGCCACGAAGATCAGCCGCGGTCGATCGCGGAATGTCGATCAAGCCCGGCGGAACAGGGCCCGCCCCGACCGGAATTGACCAGCGGAGTCAGGGGATGCCAGCGGGGTCGGGGGATGCCAGCGGAGGCAGGGGATGTCGGAGACGGTCGGACGCCGCTCGGTGTCGGCCGGGAGGCCGTCGAAGGCGGGTGCTGAGGATCAGGCCGGTGGAACAGCCGATGTCGACGGCGGGTGCTGAGGATCAGGCCGGTGGAACAGCCGATGTCAACGGCGGGTGCTGAGGATCAAGCCGGTGGAACAGGCGAGCTCGACCGACGTCAGGGACGGGTGGGTGAGCAGGGTGTCGCGTACCCGGAGGGTCTGGGTCTGATGGTTGTCGTCGGCCCAGTGGGGTGGGGTCATGTCGTCGACCAGCAGCAGGCCGCCCGGGGTCAGGGCGGCGATCGTCGCCGTCAGGCCCGTCCACTTGCCGCCCGGGGCGTCGGCGAAGATCAGGTCGAAGGTGCCCAGCGTGGGGAGCAGCGTCAGCACGTCGCCGGCGTGCAGGGTCGTCCAGGACGGCCAGGTGGCGGAGGCGGCCAGGGCGTGGATCGCCGGGTCGAGCTCGACGCTGTGCACCTCGGCGTCGGTGCGGGCGCCCAGTCCGGACACGATCCAGGCCAGGCCCGCCCCGCTGCCGGTGCCGATCTCGAGGATGCGGCCGGACGGGCGGACCGCCCCGGCGAGTACCGCGAGAAGGCGGCCCACCTCCTCCTCCGAGGACATGCCGAACCCGGCCCGCCGCGCCCGCTCCCGAGCCTCGATCACCGTCGATGGTGTGTTCATCGGGACAGCGTCGCAGCGGGCCTTAGCCGCGGGCCACCCCTTTCCCGGATCGGGGAGCAGGTCAGCCGACGACCTCGATGACCTGGTCGACCGGCAGGCGCGGGGTGCGGGCCGCCGGAGCGTCCGCCGGGTCGATGTTGCCCAGGCGGACCGCGAGGTACGGCGTCCCGATCCCGCCGAGCAGTCGCCGCAGGTCCTGGCGTGTCGCCGGGACCTCGGCCGGGCTGCTCAGCGGGAGCAACCCCACGTTCAGCTCAGTCGCGGTGATCCAGAGGCTGCTCAGGGCCTCGCCGGCGCGCAGCCACGCGGACGGTTCGTCGCTCTCGCCGTAGAGCAGCGCGTACGTCGCCGCCCCGTCGTGCCCCGCACCGGCGTTCAGCGTGCCGGCGGTGCCGAAGTCACGCTCGGCGACCGTGGTCGCGGGGAGGTCCGCCGGGAGGCTCTCGGCGGGGATGCCGGCGCCGGGCGGGCGGCCGCCCCCGGTCCACGAGGCGGTCTCGGTCTGGATGCGCTCGTCGGCGGCGTGCGTCTTCTCGGCGTGCTCGACGGCGACCGCGAGGTCGATGACCTGTTCCCGGCTGAGCAGGTGGAGCCGGGCGCCGCCGGTCTCGGTCGCGGCGGCCAGCCGGTCGAGGACGTCGCGCGCGACCGGCTCGTCGGCCACCGTACGCCGATCGGTGTGCCGGACCTGGAGCGACCGGGCGAGCCGGACCGCGTCGGCGTCGGCGTCCTTGCGGCCGTCGAGCCGGATCCCGGCCAGTGGCACAACGGCCGGGCGGTCGAGCGTGTACGTCCAGCCGCCGGCGTTCAGCGCGACCTGGGCGTGGTGCAGGGCGGTGCCGCAGCTGATCAGCAGCATCCGGCCGTCCGGGTCCTGGGCCTGCAGCTGGCGCTCGGTCACCGAGTACAGCTCCAGCCGGTCGGGGTGCACGACCCACCGCCAGGGCTGGGTGTTGTGGATCGAGGGGGCGAACCGGGCAGCGTCCGCCGCCTGGAGCAGTGCGCTGCTGCGCTCGCTGTCGGCTGGGCTCATGCTCTCATTGTCCTTTATCTCCGGGGACTTCCCAGGCGCTTTTTGCCCGGTCCCCGCCTCCCGAATCACCCCGCCCACGGTGATCGGCGACCGGGGCCGTGTCCGGTGGGTCACGCGAACGCGAGGCGCGGTCCCCGGGACACCTCCTACCGGCGGCCCGTGGAGAGCGCGACGAGGAACTGGCCGCCGCCCGCGTCGACGCTCGCGGTCACCGGGAGGCCGGGCAGCAGCCGGGAGAAACGGTCGATCAGCCAGTCCGCGGCCTCCTGCGCGTCCCTCTTCGTCGCGCAGCGGGCCACCAGTTCGCGGCCGCCCTTGCGCTCGAGGCGCTCGGCGACCGCGGTCAGCGGGGCCGGTTCGATCACCCGGAGACGGTCCGGCCAGGCGATGACCACCTTGACCGCGCCCTTGCGGGTGTTGCAGGCGCGGTGCGCGAGCCGCTCGGCCACCTTGGCCTTCCGGTCCGCCGTACGGCTGTCGACGCTGGGGCCGCGCGGGTCGTTCACCGACATGCCGGCGTCGACCGGCTCGTCGCAGACCCAGCAGCGCCAGCCGTCCCGCTTACCCACCTCGTCAAGAGTCGCCACCCGAGCAACCTACAGGGTGCCGTGCACGGTCACGGTGTCCCGGATGTGCTGCCACGCCGTCGCGTCCGCCGCGCTCACCTCCTTGATCTCCAGCACCATCAGGTAGCGGTGGTCGGCGGGCCAGAGGTACGCGTACCGCCAGCGGACCCCCGCACCGCAGATCCAGGAGCCCTCGAGCCCGGTCAGCCCCAGCCTCGGCAGGGTCGCCGCGCCCCGGCTCTCCCGCGTGCAGCCGCTCGGCCCGAACCCGCGTTCCAGCAGCTCCGGCGTGAATCCGGCCTCGCTCACCACCCGGCTGGAGACGCCCGCGAACATCCCCGGCACCGCCGCCGAGGAGAACCAGTCGTTGACGTTCGGCGAGGCGTTCAGCCCGGGACCCACCCCCTGCTCCCGGTAGTAGGGGTCCTGATCGGGATGCCATCCGTTGCCGAGGTGCTGCGTCCAGGTGCCGGGCACTTCGAGGGAGAGCTTCCGGCTGTCATCGAAGATCTTCTCGTACGCGACGGGGGCCGCCGGCCGGTCCTGAGCAGGCCGGGTCGCGAGCCACCCGCCCGCGCCGCCCAGCACACCCAGGCCGGCCACCGCCGCGAGCAGGGCGGGCCGCAGGCGGCGGCGCGGCCGGCCGCCGGTGTCCCGGGCGAGCGCCTCGTCGAGGCAGCGCAGCCAGCGCCGCGCGGTCGGCTGCCGCGCCGCCGGGGCCGGGTCGAGGCCGGAGCGGATCACGTCCTGGACGGCCGGGCCGGCCGCGCTGTCGGCGAGCACTCCGGCCGAGTCCGCGGCGGGCGGGAAGCCGACCAGCATCCGGAAGAGCAGGGCGCTGCACGCGTACACGTCGGCGGCCTGGCTGACCGCGGTGGCGGCGGCCTGCTCGGGCGCCATGTATCCGGGGGTGCCGACCGCCAGGCTGTGCCCGGTGAGCGCCCGGGTCAGGTCCTTGGCCAGGCCGAAGTCGCCGAGCACGAGCCGTTCGCCGCTCCAGAGCACCGGTTCGGCGGTGGTGTCGCGGGTCGCCGGGCCGCCGGTGCGCAGCAGGATGTTCTCCGGCTTGATGTCGCGGTGCACCACCCCGGCCTCGTGCACCTCGACCAGGGCGAGCGCGACCTGCCGGGCCACCGCGACCGCCGCGGGGAACGGGACGGTCTGACCGGTTTCGGACAGATGGTCCAGCCGGGCGCGGAGCGTAGCCCGATCGGCGTACTCCATGACGAAGTACGGGCGGCCGTCGGCGAGCTGGCCGATGTCGTGCACCCGGACCAGCCGCTCACCGGCGAGCCGGCGCAGCAGCCGGGCCTCGTCGAGGAAGCGCTCGCGGACCCCGGCGTCCAGGTTCCACTTCGGGGCGAGCACCTTGATCGCGACCTGGCTCTCCAGCTCCTCGTCGATCGCGAGGAACACCGTCGCGAATGCGCCCTCCCCCAACGGGCGGACGATGCGATATCTGCCGATGGTCTCGATATCCTGCACGATGATCCGCCGTTCTCCCGGTAACTGAAAGAATAGGGGACGTTACAGCGTGACGGAATCGCCGGAGGAGATCGAGAATTGGGCCGCCGACGCCGCCGCCGGATCGGCACCGGCGTTACGGCGGCTGCTCACCGAGATCAGCGTGAGCCGCCTGGCGCACCCGGCCCTGCGGCGGGTGCTGGCCGACCCGGCGGACGTCGAGGACGCCGCCCAGGAGACCCTGATCGCGGTGAGCCGGGGCATCCACACGTTCCGGGGCCGGGCCGCGTTCACGGCGTGGTTGCAGCGTGTGGCCGTGAACGCGGCGCTGGAGCTGCTGCGCCGCAAGAGCCGCGGCGGCGAGCCCGAGCCGTCACCGCCCGGCGGGGAACTGCGCCGGATGAGCTCGATCGCGGCCACCCGGGTGGATATCGAGAACGCGATGCGCCTGCTGCCGGAGCACTACCGGACCGCCCTGCGCCTGCGGGAATGGGATCAGAGATCATATGAGGAGATCGCCGGGCAATTGGACGTCCCGCTGCACACCGTACGCAATCACGTGAGCCGCGGACGGCGGCTTCTCGCCCTTTATCTGAACGCCGGGAAAAGCACTCTTTAGAGGGCTCGACAATGCACGGTGACAATGGCAGGAGGACGGTGAAGGCGGTGCCGAGCCCCGAAGTACACCTTCACCGGCACCGCCGGGAGGCCACGCGCCGCCTCGTCGAAGTACGTGCCCGACCCGATGACCCTGCACGCGCACGTACGGCGGCTGCCGCCCGGTCACCGGCCCGTGCGGAACGCCGGTGGTCGCGATGTTCTGCCTCTGGCACGCCATGCACGTCGAGGGCACCGTCAGCCTCCCGCGAGCAGCTGCCGCAGTCGCACCATCGCGGCCGCGTCCTCGCTGCTGAGCGCCCTCCTCCCCCAGTAGGCGGTGTAGGAGGAGAGCGCGTCGTTCATGCCGCCCGCCGCCATCTCGAACGCGGAGCGCCGCAGACCCAGGGAGGGATCCAGCCCGGAATCGTCGATCGACGCCAGGAGATCGACCGGCCGGATCCGCTGCCAGCTGATCTCGCCGAAGTCGGCGAGCTTGCCGAGGATGCCCGCCATCAGACCGGGCATGCCGCGGAAACCAGCGATCATGGACGGCGTCGCATAGGGAATGGGCTCGGCGATCGCGCGCTTCCCGCCGAGGACGGAGAGGGCCTCGATGATCGGATCCATCAGCGCCGGGTCCTTGGCCCGGTTGAAGACCGCGACCTCGTGCAACAACTCCGGCGCGTTGGTGTCGACCACCACGTTCCTCAGCTGGGGGATCCGCACCATCAGCCACGGATGGGTGAGCGCGAGCAGAGCGGGATCCACGCTGAAGGCCCGGTCCAGCACCGCCAACGGGATCAGGACCTCCCGGATCAGCCGATCGGTGACGGCCGTGGGGAGGGCGGACGCGTCGTGCAGCAGTGCGTTGCTGAGAAGGGTGCCGCTCGCCGGCCACGGGACCCCACCGAACTGGCCGTCGAGACAGGCCAGCAGGTCGTGGTAGAGCCGCTCGTCGAAGGGGATGAGGCTCTCGTCGGTCCGGATCAGCCAACGCCACGCGAACAGCCGGGTCACCAGGATGTGGAAGTCGCGCTGGAACGCCGTCCGCTCCGGCCTCTCCCGGGTGGCCAGGTTCGCGGAGAGCATCGTCGCCTCGCCCGCCGCGATCACCGCCTCCGCCAGCAGGTCACCGACGAGTTCGGCCTCGGACGCCATGTGCTTGCGCACCGGCCGGGGATCGACGACGCGGACGCGGTCGCCCGTGCGCTCGAGGCGGGCGAAGAGGCTGGTCTGCGCGGTGCTGTCCAGCCCGCCCCGCCAGAGCCGGACCGTGGACCGGACGTCGATGTCACCGAGACCCTCCGGACGGCAGATCAGGGCGATCACCAGCAGGTTGGCCGTGTAGGCGGCGGTACGCGTCATCACGTCGAAGGGGGTCGGCCGATACTGATCATCCTGGATCCGGGTCCGGGCCGCACGGAACGCCTCCAGGACGGCCTCGCACAGGTCGGCGCGGGCGCTCTCCTCCAGCGCGCCGATCATCCTGGTGAGGAAGGCGAACGTCTTCTCGCTGGAGGTCACCGGCTGGTGTGACAGCAGCTGGCGCAGGACGCGGTCGCCCGGCTCGTCGCGGTAGTGGCGGCGCCGGGCGCGGCTCCAATCCTCGGCCAGGTCGGTGAGCAGCTCCATGGTCTGCTCGGCGACCAGGTACTCGGCGAACGTCGCGTGCAGGAACTCGTACGACCGGCGACCCGGCACCCGGGCCTCGTGCACGAAGAAGAACCCGGAGACGGTCCGCTGCGACCGGCTCACCGGCTCCCCCGCGTCGACCGGCGGCCGCTCCCGCTCCGGGTGCAGCGCCTCCAGGTCGCGCTGGAGATCCTCCTCGCCGACGTACTGGAGTCCGCGGTTGAACATCGCGAACGCCACCGCGGCCAGGTCCCGGCGGCTCTCCGCCTCCAGCTGCCGGTAGCGCGTCTCGCCGAGGTTCACCGTGGACTTCTCGCGGACCTGGCGGCGGATGAACGTGTCCAGCAGCCGCCGGTACAGCTGGTCCGTGGAGAGGCCGTCGGCGTCGAGGGCACCGGTCGACGCCGAGTACACCGCGAGCATCAGCAGCAGCAGCGGCTGGGCCGCCAGCTCCTCGTGCCGCCACAGCTCGTCCACGGTCAGCGGCCGGAACCCCGGCTGACCGCTGTTGGCCACGTTCCACGCGGTGGCCCAGGCGGCGACCCGCGACCGGTCGAACGGCTCCAGCTTGAGCACCGGGGTCCCGTCGTGCACCACGGTCCGGTCCATCACCAGCGTGCGCGACGTGATCACGATGATCACCGGGCGCCCCTGCACCCACTCCTCGCGCTGGAAGGTCGCCGCCTGCTCCACGTAGTGCGACTGGGTGACCCCGGTCGCCTGCACCAGCTCGTCGAAGCCGTCGAGCAGCACGACCTTGGTGGTGTCCACCGCCCGCCCCAGGTCGCCCCAGGTGATCCGCTCCCGGGTCACGTCCTGGATCGCCGCCTCGATCTGCTGGTAGATCGGCGCATCCGGGTTCACCCGCCGCAGAGGCACCCGGATCGTCGTGTACGCGGCGGCCGGCAGCCGGGCGGCGAGAATCTCGGTGAGCAGCGACTTCCCGGCGCCCGGGTGCCCGAGAACGATCAGCGGCCGCTGGGTGCTCTCCGGGTCGGCGAGATGGTGGGCGAGGAACATGTCGAGGTCGTCCTGCTCCGGCTGCTGCTCCCACCACGACTCGTCGCTGAGCCGCGCACCCCGGTCGGCGTGCGCCACCCGGAACCGTGGGCTGACGAAACCCCGCTCCACGGACGGAAAGGTGAGTCCCACCGGGGCGGGCGCGTCGGAGCGCCACAGTGGACGGCGCAGCACCTCGGCGTAGTGCCGCGCCAGCCCGTGCACCGCGTCGCTCGCCGGTGTCGGTGCGTCGACGATCCCGGCCAGCAGGGCACTCAGCCCCGCCAGGGCCTCCCCCTGCCGCCGCACCGCACCGAGCTGCGCCCAGAAGCCGAACTCGGGCACGTCGACGGCGAGACGGCCGTACCCCTCCTGATAGAGGTTGAGGGCCAGCCCGGTGACCTTGCCGGTCGGAGGCAGCCGAAGCCGCCCGCCTGCGGCCAGTCCACCGACGAAGTCCCGGAACGACGCTTCCAGGTCGTTATAGACATCGTCGACCCAGTCCAGAGTCGCGTCGAGACCGCCTGCGAGATCGGCCAGCGTCGCGTTCGGGTCCCGGAGAATGGTTCCGACCCCGCCGCCGAGGCGTTCCTTCTCCTCCTCGGTGAGCTCCAGGCCGGCGAACTGCCGTGGGCCGATCAGCTCGGCGAGCGCGTCGAAGAAGGCCGAGACCACCAGTACGTGGTGGGCGGCCTCGATCAGCTCGTAGTGGCGCTTCCCCCGGCTGGAGCGGATCCGGGCCGGTGCCTTCCCCCACAGCTCCCGCAGCAGGGAGTTCGCCTCGCCCTTGGCGTCGAAGAGGCCGAGCACCACGTCCGGGTCGACCGGGGTGGCCAGCAGCAGCGCCCCACCCGCGAGCCGGCCCAGGACGGTGACGCGATCATCCCCGCCGGTGAGGATCCGGACGGCTTCCACGTAGGACATGCGGCTGCGGGCCATGGCGGAAGCGTACTGACCGATTTCACCCTCCAGAGTGACGTCAGCCGTAGACCGTGTTCGGATCCCCGGGACAGACCCGCCCGCCGACGATGATCACGCACTCCTTACGCTGCTCGGCGGGGTGCTCCTCGCCCACGCCGAGCTTCCAGATCATCGTCCCGGGGATCAGGGCGATCACCAGCAGCAGGGCGAGACTCCGCCATCGGCGGCGCCACATCTGCACGATGGCGGCGACGCTCACGACGATCGCGGCGGCCGAGACCGCGCACAGGCCGAAGGCGACCGCGGTGGCCTGGGCACCCCTGCCGATCAGGGAGTGCTCGGCCAGCATCGCGGAGATCAGGTACACCGGCACGCCGATCAGCACCGCCGAGACGGCGAGCCGGGCGCAGGTCCACAGTGTCGCGTGGGCCAGGTCGGGGCGCCGCCGCCAGCCGATCGTGACCGCGGCGGCCAGGGCCGGCAGCAGAACGGCGAGCGCGATCAGGCCCGAACGGCGGGAGGCGGCGGAGTCGGAGAACCAGTCGGGCGCGAAGCCGACCACGAACGCCGGGACCACCAGGATCAGGGCCAGCACCCCGAGGAAGACCAGGGCGATGAAGCCCACCACACCGCTCAGCAGAGCGGCATCACGACCCCCGTCGTCACGCATCGACGCAGATTAGCGTACCCGGAAGGGCTCAGCCAGCGCGGCGGCGGGCGCGGCGCGCCGCCAGCTCGTCGCCCTCCGCGGGCTCGGCCGGGGTGTCCACGCCGACCGGGTGCGGCCCGGCGACCGGTTCGGCCGGCAGGTGCGAGAGGGAACCCTGGATCTCCTTGAACGCCCCGCCGACCGCGATGCCGAACACGCCCTGGCCGCCCTGGAGGAGATCGACGACCTCCTCGGGTGAACGACATTCATAAACGGTCGTGCCGTCGGAGATCAGCGTGATCCCGGCGAGGTCCTCGACGCCGCGTACCCGCAGCGTCTCGATGGCCCGGCGGATGTTCTGCAGCGAGACTCCGGCGTCCAGGAGACGCTTGACGACCTTGAGGACGACCAGGTCACGGAAGGAGTAGAGACGCGAGGTGCCGGAGCCCTCCGCGTCGCGCACGCTCGGGATGACCAGCGTGGTGCGCGCCCAGTAGTCGAGTTGCCGGTAGCTGATGCCGACCGCCTGGCAGGCCGTGACACCGCGATAGCCGACCGAGCCGTCCTCACCGACGAGTGGGCCCTCAAGAGGCTGCTCGTGCACGGACTACCTCCCCGCTCGGTTCACCTGGACCTCACGAGCGTATATCTCAGTCAACGGGGAGACAGGGAGGTAACCGCACGACACGCCGCGTTCGGACGAGCGACACGCCGCGCGGCCGTAACCCGATGAACGCTTTCAGCCCGCGAAGTCCTCGGGACGAACCTGATCGAGGAACTCGCGGAACTTCTCGACCTCGTCCTCCTGCTCGTCCGGGATCACGATCCCGGCCTCGGTGAGGACCTGGTCGGCACAGCGGATCGGCGCGCCCACACGCAGCGCCAGGGCGATGGAGTCGCTCGGGCGTGCGGAGACGCGCAGGTTGTCGCCGATCAGCAGATCGGCGTAGAAGACGTTGTCCTTCAACTCGGTGATCTCCACGGCCTTCAGCGGCTGCTGGAGCGCCGCCAGGATGTCCCGTAGAAGATCATGTGTCAGCGGCCGGGCCGGCTTCACACCCTGCTGTTCGTACGCGATGGCGGTTGCCTCCACCGCGCCGATCCAGATCGGGAGATACCGGTCGCCGTCGACCTCCCGCAGCAACACGATCGGCTGGTTGCTGGGCAGCTCCACCCGGACCCCGACCACGCTCAGCTCGCGCACAGCCCCGCCTCCGTGTTCGTATTTTGTCGCCGCCCCCGCACGGCTGCCCCTTACTCTGCACGGTACACGCACGGCGAACGGGTTCGCCCCACGCGGAGTACCCCTCAGCGGCCCAGTTCACCGCGTAATCCGGTACGCACCAGCGCCGCGTGCAGCCGCTGCGACAGTGCCTGCAGCTCACGGGCGGTCTCGGCGGCACGAGCGCGGGCCGCCGGGTCCTGCTGGCGCACCAGCGGCGCCAGCAACTGGGTGAACAAGCCCACCTCGCGGTCGGACGAGTTCTTGAAGGCACGCAGATGACGCACCTCCAGGCCGTACTGGGTCAGGCCGACGACCGCCTCGACGATGATCACGGCGTCGGCGTCGTACCACCCCGGCGGGCGGGCGGTGACCAGGCCGATCTGCTCCAGCTCGGCGAGCAGGGCCTCGTCGACCCCGGTCCGCTCCACCAGGTCGGCCTTCTGGATCCGGGCGTCCGCCGGGTCGACGGCCCGCGGAGCGCCGACCGCCACCAGGGTGGGGCGCTGCGGGATCACCGGCTCCTGCTCCATCCGGTCCAGCTGCTCCCGGATCACCCGCAGTGGCAGGTACTGATCGCGCTGGGCGGTCAGGACGAACCTCAGCCGGGCCACGTCGTTCCAGGAGTACTTGCGGTACCCGGAGGCGGTACGTTGCGGGTCGACCAGACCCTCCGCCTCCAGGAACCGCAACTTGGAGATCGTGGTGTCGGGGAACTCGGTGCGCAGATGGGCCAGCACCTCCCCGATGCTCATCAGCGCATCCTCGCGCCCACCCTGGGGACGCGAGGCCCCCGGGTCGCGCGCGGCAGCCCCCGACGCCGTCACGCCCGGCCGCCCTCACCTTCCGGTCGCGGGCCGGCGATGAACACCAGCCGGAACTTGCCGATCTGGACCTCGTCGCCGTTGCTCAGCGTCGCGGCCTCGACCCGCTCCCGGTTCACATACGTACCGTTCAGCGAGCCGACGTCGCGGACCGTGAAGGTCCCGTTGTCCCGGTGGAACTCGGCGTGGCGCCGGGAGACCGTCACGTCGTCGAGGAAGATGTCACTGTCCGGGTGCCGACCGCTGGTCGTCACGTCGTGGTCGAGCAGGAACCGGGCACCCGCGTTGGGGCCACGGCGCACGACCAGCAGCGCCATGCCGGGCGGCAGCGAACCGGACATCCGGCTCGGCACCACGTCGGTCTCGGGACCCTCGAGCACCTCGTCGAGAGCGCCAAGGTTCAGCGTGGACGTGACGTCGAGCGGGGGGAACTCGTCGTCTGGGCGCGTCATCGGACCACCTCACGGATCAGTTGGTCGTCGCCACCGCCGGCGCGATCGTGGGTGTCACGATCACGCCGAAGCCTCACGGCCCGACGCACGACTATCGGTTTCAAAGGGATAACACTTCTGCTTGTGCCCCGCGAGCCTAGTCAGCGCCAATATCGCGGGGCAACCGGACGCGCGGGCGTCCGGGGGATCTCGTCGATCCTTGGGAATCAGTTCTCGGTCAGCGCCTGGTACGCCGCGGCGTCCAGGAGCGTCCCGAGCACGGCGGGATCCTCGGGTGCGATCTCGACCAGCCATCCGGCCGCGTACGGCTCCGCGTTGATCAGCTCGGGCTCGTCGCCCAGCGTGTCGTTGCGCGCCACCACGGTGCCGGCGATCGGCGCGTAGATCTCCGAGACGCTCTTGGTCGACTCCACCTCGCCCAGCGAGTCACCGGCCTGCACCGCGGTGCCGACCTCGGGCAGCTGCACGAAGACGATGTCACCGAGCGCGTCCTGCGCGAAGTGGGTGATGCCCACCCGCACGGGGCCGGTGCCGTCGCCGGACACCCACTCGTGCTCCGCGGTGTACCGCAGATCCTCAGGAATCACGCTTCCTCCGTTGCGCCCGTTGTCCTGGCCACGTGCCCGGTCAGGAGACCGGGCGCGCGTACTGCAAAGCCGAAGCCTTACGCACCGCAGTCACATCGACCGTGGACTGCGAGGCCATGGTCACGCTACCGCCGTCACTCTTCACCGACGCGACCACCCCGCCCGGGATCTGCAGCGCGGTGCTCATGGTGTCGGCGGGACCGATGACGAGCAGGTGGAACGGCCCGGTCAGCCGTACGCCGTCGGCGATGATGCCACCACCGGCCGCGTCGACGAAGTAGGTGTTCGCCACGATGCGTACCGAGGTCGCGTTCGTGCCGTTGAGCTGCATCACCTCACCGCCCGAACCCCGCAGCTCCTGCACCGCGTTGAGCACATCCGAGGACTTGACCTGGTCCATCACGATCTCCAGGCCCGGTCCGCGGCCGGGGATGGTGCCGGCCAGCAGGCCCAGCTCCTGGCTGCGCTTGTTCGCCTCCTCGAGCGCCGCCTCGCGACCCTCGACACCCGAGGTGAGCTGCTGTTTGCTCTTCTCCAGGGTCTCGATCTCGGAGGTCAGCCGGGTGTCCCGCGCCTCCAGGTCGGAGAGGATCCGGACCAGGTCCTCCTGCCGCGCGGTGGAGAGACCGGTGTCCGCGTCGTTGCTCTGCAGCTGCACCACGAGCGTGAAACCGAGCAGCGCCAGAAGCACCCAGATGAGCGTCCCCGCGGGCGCCGGCCGCTTGATCCGCCGCTGCGGCGGCTCCCCCGGATCCGCGGTGTGATCGTGATCGGGGTCATGATCGACATCGAGATCCGCCGGATCGGGTGACGTGGGATTCGTCTCAACATCAAGATCATTTTCGGGTACGTCCGGAGCCGGGCTCTCCCCGCCCTCGGACGGCGGCCGTTCGGCTTCCTCGCGGTCGGTCATCGCATCCTCACGCACGGAACAGGTGACGGCGGATCGCCGCGACATTACCGAAGATCCGCACGCCGAGCACCACCACGACGCCGGTCGACAGCTGACCGCCGACGCCGAGCTGGTCGCCGACGTACACGATCAGGGCCGAGACCAGCACGTTGGAGATGAACGACACCACGAACTGCTTGTCGTCGAAGATGCCGTCGAGCTTGGCGCGCACCCCGCCGAACACCGCGTCCAGGGCCGCCACCACCGCGATCGGCAGGTACGGCACCAGCTCCGGCGGGACCGCCGGGTGGATCACGATGCCCAGCAGGACACCCGCGAGCAGGGCGAGTACCGCGATCATTTGCCGCCTTCCGACGGTGGTGAGCCGGACGGGACGTCCGAGGGGGTTTCGGTGCCGGGCTCGGTGCCGGGCTCGGTGCCGGGCTCGGTGCTGGAGTCCAGGCTCGGCTCCACGCTGGGCTCGGCGACCCGCAGCTTCGGCTCGGTCGCGGCCTCCAGCGTCACGCTCTTGACCTTGGCGACGTCGTACGACATGCCGTACCGGGAGGCGAGCACCTTGAAGAACTTGCCGGCGTACCCGTCCTGGAAGTCGCCCGCCAGGCTGTCCGGGCCGATCGCGACCACCTCGTACGGCGTGGTCACCGGCCGCAGGTCGACCAGGATCGCCTCACCCGCCTGCCGGATCGTCGAGGTGGCGGTCAGCCGCTGCCCGTTGACCGCGATCGCCTCGGCGCCGGCCGACCAGAGCGCGTTCGCCGCGAGCTGCAGATCGGTGTCCTTGACCTGCCCCTCGGTCCGCCGCTCGCCGGTCACCGCGTCCACCGAGGTGGGCCCGTCCGCCAGAGTGATCTTCGCGCCGGAGCCCTCGACCGCGGCCAGCCCGGTCGCCGCCTCCAGGTCGCGCAGCCCGGTGACCGCGCCACCCAGCTCCCGCTCCCGCAGCGCGGCCACCTCGTCGGCGAGCGTGTCCGCCCGGTCCTGCAACTGCTGGGTCTGGTCCCGGCGCTTCTCCACCTGGGCGATCAGCGTCTCGCGGGCTTTGGTCCGGGACGGCTCCTCGGCGACCGTCTGCTGGTACGCCACCACGAGCAGGAACCCGATCGCGCCCAGCGTCACCGCGGCGATCCCTCGGACCGTGTGCTTGCGGGCGCCGGTCCGGCCGTTGCCCGCGGCGCGCCGGGCGGCCGCGTCGGCGTACCCGGGGTCGAGGGGATGCTGGAACAGCTGGGTGAGAAAGTCCGGACCGTACGTACGCTTCCCGGCCGCGCTCCCGTCCGGGTCCGGCGGCCGCTCCGCGCCGGCCCCGGCGGAGTCCCCGAGGCTGAGCATCCGCCCGAGCCGGCGGAAGGGGCTCTCGGGTCTCCCGGCGTCTCCGGGCATCTCGGAGTCTCCGGGTATCTCAGAGCCGCCGGGCATCTCAGAGCCGCCGGGCATCTCAGAGCCGCCGGGCATCTCAGAGCCGCCGGGCATCTCGGTGTCGCCGGTGCTCATGACGCGACCGGCCGGGCGGCCTCGGGTCCGTTCCGGTCGGCGCGCAGCAGCTGCGCGGTCTGCATCAGGTAGAGCGCCGCGGCCGCCCAGTACAACCCGAGCGCCCACCAGGCGATCCCCCAGCCCAGCGGCGAGGCCCACCCGTCGATCGAGGGCACCGCCGTGGCCAGCAGGATCACCGGGAAGGCGGCGAGCAGCATGAACGTGCCGGTCTTACCGACGTAGTGCACGGGCGGCGGACCGTACCCGTGGCGGCGCAGCACCAGCAGGGCGACGCCGAGCACCACCTCGCGCAGCAGCAGCGCGCCGGTCAGCCACCAGGGCACCACCTCGCGCAGCGTGAACCCGATCAGCGTGGCCAGGATGTAGAGCCGGTCCGCGAACGGGTCCAGCAGCTCACCGAGGCGGCTCACCGAATTCATCCGGCGGGCGACGTACCCGTCCACCCAGTCGGTCGTTCCACCCAGCGCGAGCACGATGACCGCCGCGACGTCGTGCTGGGGGCCGAGGAGCAGGTACAGGAAGAGCGGAACGCCGAGCAGCCGGATGAAGCTGATCACGTTGGGGATGGTGAAGATCCGGTTAGAGGTCTCGATGGACGGCGCAGGCTGCTGCGACATCGCGACGACTTCCTCTCCCCCTAGGCCGGGCCCCCGCCCGGCTCCTAGCGTGCGGGCGACGCCGGCGGTTCCCGGCCGCCGGGGCACGACGGTGCCCGTTGTCGCTCGCCGGGCCACTATAACCACCCGCCCACGACTACTGGACGCGCCGTCACGAGCGCCACGCCCGCTAAGTCGTCCTAGGAGGCTAGCTCACTCTCCTGGCTGGCGCTCCGGGGTGTGTCCCGGACCGGGACACACCCCGGAGGACCAGCCACAACCGCGACCGCTCCGCCCGGCCCGGCCCCGCGCGGCCTCGCCTCGCCCCACCTGACCCGCCCACGCCGTGCCGCTCGACCCGCCCGCGCCGCGCCGCCCAGCCCGACCCGGCCTGGCCCGGCTCTGCGCCGGCCGTGCCGTCCGTGCCGTGCCGTTCGAGGGTGGCCGGGGGCTCGGGTGGGCGGGCGCCGGAAAAGCGCGAAGAGACACGCAGGGTGGTGTCAGTTGGCATGGTGTCAATTGAGACGTCAAGCTGTATGGCGTGCGAGCGACGACTCTCTCCCTCACCAGCGTGGACGAAGCCAGGGACGTCCTGGTCCGAAACTTCTACGCGATGCGGGTGGACGTACTGAACCCGCTGCCGGACTGGTCGGCGCGCTTCGCGGTCGGTGGCGACGCCGGGGTCACCATCGGCGACCTGCAGTTCGGGGTGGACGTCCGGATCGACTCGGGCGAGCTGGGCGCCTACCACGTCAACCTGCCACTGACCGGCGGGATGACCTTCCACCAGGGAAGCGACGACCCGCGCCGCGCGACGCCCCGCAGGGCCGCGGTGTTCCAGCCGGTCGGCGACACCATCGTGGACCGGTGGGACCACGACTGCCGGATCCTCGCTGTCAAGATCGACCGCGCCGACCTGGAGAACCAGCTGGAGCGGATCCTGGACCGCCCGGTACGCGGCCCGCTCGACCTGCATCCCGATCTCGACGTGACCACCGGCCCCGGCGCGAGTTGGACCCGCCTGCTGCGTTTGGTCGCCGCCGACGCGGGAACGCCGGAGGGGCTGACCGGCCACCCGGTCATCGGGGCACGGTTGAGGGAGAGTCTGGTGACCGGATTCCTGTTGGCCACCGGCCACCGCTACCGCGACGAGCTGGAGAGCCAGCGCCCGGCCCTGGCCGCCCCGGGCGCGATCCGCCGGGTGGTCGAGGCGATGCGCGCCCAGCCGGGCCGCCCGTTCACCGTGGCCGACCTGGCCGCCATCGCCGGCGTCGGCTCCCGGGCCCTCCAGCAGAGCTTCTCCCGGTACGTCGGCATGCCCCCGATGGCCTACCTCCGCCAGATCCGGCTGGCCCTGGTCCACGACCGCTTACGCACCGCCGACCCGGGCCGCGAGACGGTGGCCCAGGTGGCCTACCGCTTCGGCTTCACCCATCTGGGCCGTTTCGCCGCCGCCTACCGCTCCCGCTACGGCGTCACCCCCTCCGACACCCTCCGCAAGTAGCCACGCCACACGCACCGCTCGCGCCGCACGCCACCCATCCGACAGATATTCACGAAATGTCGGAGATATCCGGCGGACGGGCACGGATCAGCGGCGGCCGCGGCGGGCTCGGACGTAGTCGTCGATGACGTAGCGGCCCAGTTCGTCGGCGGAGGGGCTGAAGACGCGGCCGCCGTTGCGCTTGGCGACCGCGCCGACGAAACGTTGCAGGCCCGGGTCCTCGCCGAGCATGAAGACGTTCATCGTGGCGCCGTACCTGGTCAGCAGGTCGACCTCGCGGACCGTGGCCTGGATCGTCTCGCGCAGCGGCGGCCACCAGAACGTCGCCTCGCCCTCCTCGTCCAGGTGCGCGGTCGGCTCGCCGTCGGTGACCACCAGCACCACCGGCTCGGCGCCCGGATGACGCCGCAGGTGGCGGCCGGCCAGCTTCAGGGCGTGCTGCAGGTTCGTGCCCTTCTCCATGGTCGGCTCGATCGCGGCGAGCTCGCCCTGGGAGAGCGCGAGAGCGTACTTCCCGAAGCCGATGATCTGCAGCGAGTCCTGCGGATACTTCGTGGCGACCAGCTGGGACAGGGCCAGGGCGGTCTGCTTCATCGGGCCCCAGCGCCCGTCGGCGAACATCGAGTACGACAGGTCGACGCAGAGCGCGACCACCGCCGACGAGCGGTTCTCGGTCTCGGCGACCTCGAAGTCCTCGGGCTTCAGCCGGACCGGGGTGCCGGGGGCACGGCGGAGAGCGTTGCCCACCGTACGCACCACGTCGAGCGGCTGCTCGTCGCCGAACTCCCAGCGCCGGGAGGAGCCGATCAGGTCACCGGCCGCGCCGGCGTCCCGCATGTCGTGCTCGCCGCGTTTCCCGGCGACGTCCTGGAAGATACGGCTCAGCGCGGTCTGGCCGAGACGCCGCAGCGCCTTCGGGGAGAGCGTCAGCCCCTCGCCGTCGCGCTCCACCCAGCCCTGCCGGCGCAGTTCCCGTTCCAGCTCGCGGAGCCGGCGCAGGTCGTCCGCCGCGGACCGGCCGAGCTGGCGCTCCACCGAGTCCACGTCGACGTCGTCCAGGGTGGCGCCCGGGTGCTCCTGGTCCAGCTGGTCGATCAGCTCGTCCAGGTCGGCGATCTCGCCGAGCACGGCGGCCGCGTCGCCGTACCCGAGATCGCCGGAACCACGCACCCGCTCGCCGCGGCCCCAGTCGAGGCCGGGGCGCAGCGCGCGCAGGTTGTCGGTGAGCTCGGCCATCCGCCCGCGCAGCGGCCCGTCGCCGAGCGCCTGGTCCATCAGGCTCTGCAGCTCCTCGCGCTGCTGCGGGCTGAGCGAGCGCATCAGGCGCTCCGCGGCGGCCGCCTGACGGGCGAGCGAGTCGATCAGCTCGTCGACGTTCCGCGGGTCGTCCGGGAAGAACCGGCCGTGTTTCGCCATGAACTCCCGGAACGCGTCCTCGGTGTCCTCGCCGCGGGCGTGCTTCCCCAGCAGAGCGTTGAGATCGCCCACCATATCCGAGATTTCGGATAAATCGCCAGACTGCAGCGCCTGCTTCATCCCGGCGAACCGCTGCTGGACGACCTCGTTCCGCAGTCCGTCGAGAATCTGCTGGTAGATAGCCTGCGCTTCGGATGATGCCCAGTCATATCCGGACAGCTCCGACACCGCCTGCGACGTGGAACGCGGCAACGAGTCCAGCACGGCCTCGCTGAAGCGCGCGTCGTCGTCCCGGGCCCGCAGCGCGTCCCGCTCGGCCGCGAGGGCCTGGTCCAGCATCTGGCGGGCCCGGGTGACCGCGCCGTCCAGGTTGCCCCGCCGCATCGCGTCCCGGCGCAGCCGGCGGGCCCGGTCCCGGAGGGAGTCCAGGCCACGGCCGTCCCGGGGACCGCGCCGGATCAGGTCGCGGAGCGCGTCGCGCAGGCTGTCGCCCCGCATGACCCGCTCCCCCATCTCGTCGACGGCGGCGCGCACGTCGTACGGCGGCGCGAGCGGGTCCGGCCCGTCCCGCCATGCTCCGTACCGGAAATTGTTCTTGCTCATGAGCCGTAGAGGGTGCGGCCGTCGTCGGTCATCTCCTTGGCCAGGCGACGGGTGAGATGCAGCCCCTCCAGCACGAACTCCACCCCGGAGGCCGCCTGCCCCTGACTCGGCGCGTCGCCCAGGCCGAGCCGGTCCAGGACCTTCGCCAGTCCCGGTACGGTCCCGATCTGGCGCAGCAGCTCCTCGGCGCTGACCAGGTCACCGGTCTCGACGATGGCGCCCTCCGCGACGATGTCGGTGAACCCGGAGAGGTCCAGCCCGGCCAGCCGTGCCCGGAACGTCTCGGCGGTCGCCACCCGCAGCAGGTGGGCCAGGATCTCGGTCTCCCGCCCCTCCTCGCCGCTCTCGAACTCGACCTTGCCGCGCAGCGTGGAGGTGACCGAGACGGTGTCGCAGATCCGGGCCACCGCCTCGCGCTCGCCGCGCAGCCCGGAGCGGCGCAGCGCGGAGGCCGCCACCGTCTCGGCCGCCGCGATCGCGAAGCGCGCCGAGACCCCGGAGCGGGCGTCCACCGACGACGACTCGCGGACCGCCCGGGTGTAGCGGGCCAGCACGTCGATCAGGTGTTCCGGCACGGTCGCGACCAGCGCCGCCTCCTGCCGGATCAGGGCGGTCTCCAACTCCAGGTCGACCGGGTAGTGCGTGCGGATCTCGGCGCCGAAGCGGTCCTTGAGCGGGGTGATGATCCGGCCCCGGTTGGTGTAGTCCTCCGGGTTGGCCGAGGCGACCAGCAGCAGGTCGAGCGGGAGCCGGAGCTGGTAGCCGCGGACCTGGATGTCGCGCTCCTCCAGGACGTTGAGCAGCGAGACCTGGATGCGCTCGGCGAGGTCGGGCAGCTCGTTCACCGCGAAGATGCCCCGGTTGGTGCGCGGGACGAGACCGAAGTGGATCGTCTCCGGGTCGCCCAGGGCACGGCCCTCGGCCACCTTGATCGGGTCGACGTCGCCGATCAGGTCGCCGACGCTGGTGTCCGGGGTGGCCAGCTTCTCGCCGTACCGCGCGGAGCGGTGCAGCCAGGAGATCGGCAGCAGGTCGCCGGTCTCGGCGGCGAGCCGCACCGAGGCCGGGGTGAGCGGGTGGTAGGGGTGTTCGTGCAGCTCGGACCCGGTGATGTACGGGGTCCACTCGTCCAGCAGCCCGGCCAGGGCCCGGATCAGGCGGGTCTTGCCCTGGCCGCGCTCGCCGAGCAGCACCATGTCGTGGCCGGCGAGCAGGGCCCGCTCGACCTCGGGCAGCACGGTGTCGTCGTAGCCGACGATGCCGGGGAAGCGGGTCTCGCCGGAGCGCAGTCTCTTGAGCAGGTTGTCGCGCAGCTCCTCCTTGACCGTGCGGAACGCGTGCCCGGAGGCACGCAGCTCACCCACGGTGCGGGGCAGGCCGGCGGGAGGTTCGAGGATGATCGCGGTCGGCGCCTCTGTCACCGCGAGAACGCTACTCCGCACTCGTGACGGTCGGCGACTGTGATCTTTCCCAGACACGGAGGGCCAGACCCGCGGGATTGGCTCTGGGCACGGCCGTCTGCCGCGCGGCACGCTTCGTTCCATGATTTCCAGGTACGCCGCATTCACTGAGGATCCGGCCGGCGGCAACCCCGCGGGCGTCGTTCTGGACGCGTCGGAGTTCGACGACGCGGCCATGCTGAGGATCGCCGCCGAGCTGGGCTACTCGGAGACCGCGTTCGTCACCGGCCGCCCCGAGGGCGCGTACCGGGTGCGCTACTTCAGCCCGCTCACCGAGATCCCGTTCTGCGGCCACGCGACGGTGGCGACCGCGGTGGCGCTGGGCCCCGGCGATCACCTGTTCCGGACCAACGCCGGCGACGTGCCGGTCACCGTCGACGACGCGGGCGTGGCGACGCTGATCAGCGTGGCACCCTCGGTCCGGCCTCTCGATCACCTCACCGAGCTGCTCGCCGCCCTCGGGTGGCCGGCGGGGGACCTGGATCCGGCGCTGCCGCCCCGGGTCGCGTACGCCGGAGCGCACCACCCGATCGTCGCCGTGACGAGCCGCAAGCGGCTCGCCGGGCTGGACTACGACGTGCCCGCCCTGAAATCCCTGATGACCGAGCGGGACTGGACCACGATCCAGCTGGTCTTCCGGGCGGGCGAGGACACCTTCGACGTGCGGAACCCGTTCCCGGTCGGCGGGGTCTACGAGGACCCGGCCACCGGAGCCGCGGCGGCCGCGCTCGGCGGGTACCTGCGTGAGCTGGGCCTGGTGCCGGACGACGCCACGCTGCTGCTGCGGCAGGGCGACGACCTGGGCCGGCCCAGCCGGATCACGGTGCGACTGGTTCCCGGGGAGCCGGGGGTGCGGGTGAGCGGGGCGGCAGTACCGATGCCATAGACGTCATCGCCGGGTCGAACCGGGTCCAGACGCCCTTGCCCCGGTGCTTCGAGGCGTACATGGCGATGTCCGCGTCCCGGGTCAGCGAGGTGTAGTCGGCGGCCGGCGTCGCGGTCGCGATGCCGATGCTGGTGTTGGCCCGCACGGCGTCCTCGCCGAACGGCACCGTCGCGGTCATGGTGGCCAGGATCCGCTCGGCGGTCGCCTCCGCGTCCCCCGGCCGGCAGTCCCGGAGCAGCACCGCGAACTCGTCGCCGCCGAGGCGGGCCACCAGGTCCCCGGAGCGCACCGAGTCCCGCAGCCGTCCGGCGACGGCGATCAGCAGCTCGTCGCCGGCCGCGTGCCCGAGGGTGTCGTTGACCTGCTTGAACCCGTCCAGGTCGACGAGGATCAGGGAGACCGAGCCGACCGGGTCGGCGGCGAGCGCGGTGCACGCCTCGACCCGGAAGTGGGTCCGGTTCGCCAGCCCGGTCAGGTCGTCGAAGAGCGCCTGGTGCCGCAGCCGGGCCTCGTGCTCGCGCAGCTCGGTCAGCGTGTGGTCGAGCTCCCGGAGCAGCCGGTTGTTGTCGTGGAACGCGGCGAGCTGCCGGGCCACCACCAGCCCGATGATCACGCCGAAGCCGACGACCACGCCCCAGAGCCGGGCATCGCGCATCCTCCCGTCCGGCAGCACCACGAGCAGGGTCACGAAGACCACCACGATCGACCCGTACGGCAGCAGGCTGTAGGGCCGCCGCCGGCGCGCGCCGAACGCGGTGTGGTCGAAGCGGGCGACGATCTCCTGGTTACGGGGACCGATCGCGACCAGCAGCGACGGGAGCAGCCGGATCGCGAAGACGTACGCCGGCAGGTGCCCGCTGCCGCTCGGGGCGACGAAGAGCCCGATGCTGTTCACCACGGCCGACGCGATCATCGGGATCGCGGCCGCCTTGTGCATCGGGGCGTTCCCGCTCAGGATCATCTTCACCGCGGCGAACGCCGAGGTCAGCACGACCGCGCCGGCCGCGAGCGTGCCGATCAGGTTGGTGTCGCCGGTCGGGTCCGGGCTGTACGCGAAGACCCACGCCACCACCACGCCGCCGACCAGCACGGTCGCCGAGTCCAGCCAGAAGGCGAGCCGGTCCGGGCCGGTCCTGTCCGGATGCGGGTGGATCAGCATGCCGATGATGAGCAGGCTCAGCGCGGTCGCGAAGCACACGGTCTGCACGATGCCACCCGCGGTGCTCCCCTCCCCCGGCGTGGCGAGCGCGATCACCGTCTGGACCACGTCCCCGGTGAGGAAGAGCGTCGCGCCGACACCCATCAGCCGCCAGAACCGGCGGTTCGGGCCCTCGGCGATCCGGTACACCCGCCACGAGGCGTAGACCAGCAGCGCGTCGAGCGGCGGCTGGGCCATCCAGAAGACGTTGACCTGCATGTCCGGGACCGCGCTCAGGACCTCCATGAGCACGATGGCGAGGAGCGTCCACGCGATGGCGCCCAGGACGGCCGGGTCACGCCGCATCGCGGAGACAGCCTGCATCCTGGTCACGAGGGGTTGATCGGCGCTCCACCCGGTGTCATTAGGATTGCCGGTTGATGAGCGCCACTCTGATCGCCAAGGAACTCGCCGCCGGGCACGGCGACCGCACCCTCTTCACCGGGCTCGACCTGGTCGTCGCGCCCGGGGACGTCGTCGGGCTGGTCGGCGTGAACGGGGCCGGTAAGACCACGCTGCTCCGGACGCTGGCCGGGATCCTGCCCTCGGAGAGCGGAGGCGTCACGCTGAGCCCGCCCACCGCCAACGTCGGGTACCTCCCCCAGGAACGCGAACGGCGGGCCGACGAGACCGTGCGGGACTTCCTGGCCCGCCGCACCGGGGTGGCCGCCGCGCAGACCGCCATGGACGCCGCCGCCGAGGAGCTGGCCACCGGTGTGCCCGGCGCCGACGACCGGTACGCCGCCGCGCTGGAACGCTGGCTCGACCTGGGCGGCGCCGACCTGGACGAGCGCGCCTCCGCCGTACTGGAAGACGGTCTTGATCTTGATCTGGACCTGCCGATGGCCGCCCTCTCCGGTGGCCAGGCGGCCCGGGCCGGGATGGCGTCGCTGCTGCTCAGCCGGTACGACCTCTACCTGCTCGACGAGCCGACCAACGACCTGGACCTCTCCGGCCTGGCCCGGCTGGAGGAGTTCGTCCAGGGGCTGCGCGCCGGGCTCGTGGTGGTCAGCCACGACCGCGAGTTCCTCACCCGGACCGTCACCAAGGTGCTCGAACTCGACCTGCACCAGCAGCAGATCCACCTGTACGGCGGCGGCTACACGTCCTACCTCGAGGAACGCGACCGCGCCCGGCGGCACGCCCGCGAGGAGTTCGAGGAGTACGCCGACAAGAAGGAGGACCTGCTCGAACGCGCCCGGATGCAGCGGGCCTGGGCGGACAAGGGCGTCCGGAACGCGCGCCGCAAATCCCCGGACGGCGACAAGAAGTCCAAGGGGCTGCGCAGCGACAGCAGCGAGAAGCAGGCCGCGAAGGCCCGCCAGACCGACCGGATGATCGAGCGCCTCGAGGTGGTCGAGGAGCCGCGCAAGGAGTGGGAGCTCCGGATGGAGATCGCCACCGCCCCGCGCTCCGGCGCCGTGGTGGCCACCCTGCGCGACGCCGTCGTCCGGCGGGGCGACTTCACCCTGGGCCCGGTCACCCTGCAGATCGACTGGGCCGACCGGGTGGCGATCACCGGCGCGAACGGCGCGGGCAAGTCCACGCTGCTCGCCGCCCTGCTCGGCCGGGAGCCGCTCACCTCCGGCGCGGCCCACCTCGGCTCCGGCGTGATCGTCGGCGAGGTCGACCAGGCCCGGGGCCTCTTCCTCGGCGGGGAGCCGCTCGCCACCGCGTTCGGCGCCGCCGTCCCGGACTGGAACGACCCGGACGTGCGCACCCTCCTCGCCAAGTTCGGCCTCCGGTCCGCGCACGTGCTGCGCCCCGCCGCGTCGCTCTCCCCCGGCGAGCGGACCCGGGCGGCGCTCGCCCTGCTCCAGGCCCGCGGCGTGAACCTGCTGGTCCTCGACGAGCCGACGAACCACCTGGACCTCCCGGCGATCGAGCAGCTGGAGTCGGCGCTGGAGTCGTACACCGGGACGCTCCTGCTGGTCACCCACGACCGCCGCATGCTCGACGCGGTCACCACCAACCGCCACCTGGAGGTCGCCGATGGCAGAGTCACCGGTTGACCTCCTCAGACAGACCCTTCTCCGGTACGCCGACACGGACGAGTCGGTCACCGGCGCCGCCTTCACCGGTTCACACGCCGTCGGCGAGGACGACCGGTGGTCCGACACCGACCTGGTCCTCGCCGTCCGGGGCGACCTCGCGCCGGTGCTGGACCGCTGGACGGCCCGGCTCTCCGCTTCCCACGGCGCGGTGCACCACTGGGACGTACCGTCCGGCCCGGCCATCATCCGGGTCTTCCTGCTCCCGGGCTGGCGGGAGGTGGACCTGACCTTCGCACCCGAGTCCCACTTCGGCCCGCGCGGCCCGCAGTGGCGCACCGTCTTCGGCTCCCCGCGCGACCTGCCCCCGTTCCCACCACCCGACCGGAACACCCTGGTCGGCATGGTCTGGCACCACGCCCTGCACGTCCGGCTCTGCCTGCGCCGGTCCCGTTCCTGGCAGGCCGCCCACTGGATCGAGCAGCTCCGCGCCCACCTGATCACGCTGGCCTGCCTCCGCCTCGGCCTGCCCTTCCACTACGCGAAGGGCGCCCACCTGCTGCCGGAATCGGTCACCGCCCCGCTGGCCGCCACCCTGGTCCGGGACGTCGGCGAGCCGGAGCTGAGCCGCGCGTTCGCCGCCCTCCTGGACGCGACCGCCACCGAGCTGGAGCTCTCCGACCCGGCGACCGCCACCCGTCTGCTCCCGATGCTGACCACCCTGCGCTGACCACCCTGCGCTGACCACCCTGTGCGGACCACCCCGTGCTGACCACCCTGCGGTGACCCGGTCTCGCGGCCGGCACCCGGACACGTAACCGCCACGCCATTCCGCACGCCGACGCCGGCCGCGCGCTCCGCACCCGCCAACCGTGCAACCGGCACCGGCCTGTGCAGGCGAGTCCTCGGGTGCGCGGGTACCCACCGGTGCGCGGCAGCGGATCTTCCTGGCTGGTCTCCAGGGATGTCTCCGCCGCCGCGAGACACCCCTGGAGACCAGCCAGAACCGCGCGGCTGGGCCCTACGGGTGCGTCGAGCGGCCCGAGAGACCCGTACGCGCCAGCCACGGACGTTCGGCTGGCGTGCAGGGGTGTGTCGCGGCGGCAGAGGCACCCCTGTGGGCCAGCCGGATCCGGGCGGGCTCGGCGGGCGGCCGGCGCAGTACCGCGCGCGGGTGACCGGGGGCGTCAGGGGGTGAGGCGGGTGGTCAGGGTGGGGACGCCGTCGCCAGTGAGTTCGGGGAGGACGATCGGGCGGCCGCACAGGGCGAGCATCACCGCCTCGGCCTCGCCGGCGACCGTCGGGCCGGTGCCCGAGGACCAGTCCAGGTCGGTGGCCTCGAAGCGGAGACCCGCCAGGCGCTTCCTCGTGACGAAACCGGCCGGGCGGCTCTCCGTGCCGCCGGTCAGGAACTCCAGGGCGAGGCGCAGGCGGTCGGGGCGGAGCCAGTTCGCCAGGCCCAGCGGGCGGCGGATGTCCTGCCCGTGGACCTGCAGGTCGGTGAGCGGGCCGTGGTAGCCGACCAGCGGCGGTTTGAACGGGTTCGTCGCGTTCTCCCGCAGGGTCGCGGCCAGCTCCGCCGGTGAGCGGGCGGCCAGCCGGCGGGCCAGGACGGTGTTCGCACGGTGCACGTTGAACCCGCCGCGGACCAGGGCCGGGAGGAGCCACGAGCGTGGGGCGGCCACCGCCGCGGTGACGTGGCCGATCACCTCACGGACCGACCACTCGCCGCACAGGCTCTGCGTGGCCAGCTGCTTCTCGTCGAGCGCCTCGACCAGGTCGGCCATGCCCCGGCGCTCGTCCGCGATCATCTCCAGGATGTCCACACCGGACACCCTAACCGCCTCTCCCCCAAGATCACCGCCGACGAGCGACAAGATCGCCGCCAGCGGTGAACCGGCAGAGCCGTGACCCGGTGGGAGCCGTGACCCGGTGGGAGCCGTGACCCGGTGGGAGCCGTGACCCTCCGGGGGGGAGCCGTGACCCGGGAGGAGCCGTGAGCCCCCGGGGGGGAGCCGTGACCCGAAGTGAACAGGGCGGAAGGACACCGGCGGGCGCGTCAGGTGGCGAGGAAGGGTGCGCTCGCCTGGCCCTCGTTGGCCGAGCGGTCAAGACCGGTCAAGCAGTACGTCGCCCCGGTGGCCGGCGGGGACGGGTCGGCGACCTGGGCGCCCGCGCGGCCGGTGGACACGAGCGTCGCGCCGGCTCCGGTCGTACGGTAGAGCGCCCAACTGACCGCCCCCGGAGCGGAGGTCTCCAGGACCAGCCTGGTCCCCTCGCGGCGAGCGGCGGTGATCACCGGCGTGGCCGGAGGCGCGGCGGCCGCCAGGCGGGACAGCCGGGGCAGCAGCGCCGGTGACGCATAGTGATTCTTCCGGTAGCGGGCGTTCGCACCGAGTTTATTGGCGCGGATCTGCTTGGCACTGAAGTGGACCTGGCCGTTGACGCCGTACTTCTCATTCAGCGCGAGCTCCCGGTCGAGCATCGCGGGGTTGCTCCAGCCGTCCTTCTTCTCGCCGACGCGGTAATCCGCCATCCCGATGTAGAGCTGCACGTTCGTGCCCTTGACGGTGTTCGTCCACCACGGCAGCAGCTTGGCGTAATCGGCCTTGGCGAAGCCGATCGTCCAGTACAACTGCGGGACGATGTAGTCGAGCCAGCCCTCCTTCACCCATTTTCGGGTGTCGGCGTAGATCGCGCTGTACGCCTCCAGTCCGGAGGAGTCCGAACCGAGCGCCGACGAGCTCTTGTTGCGCCAGATGCCGAACGGGCTGATCCCGAACTTCACCCACGGCTTGACCGCCTTGATCCGGGTGTACACCTCGCGGACCAGCGTGTTCACGTTCTCCCGGCGCCAGTCGGCCTTCGACTTCCCGCCGCCGTACTTCGCGAACGACGCATTGTCCGGAAAATCCTGACCCGCTTCCGGGTACGGGTAGAAGAAGTCGTCGAAATGCACCCCGTCGACGTCGTACTTCTGGACCGCCTCCATCATCGCGTCCTCGACGTACTTGCGGGCGGCCGGATTTCCCGGGTCGAAGTAGAACCGGCCGTTCTTCCCGGTCGGATAGGCGATCCGCCATTCCGGGTGCTTGCGCAGCGGATGGTTCGCGGCGAGTTTGGCGACCGACGTGCCCGCGCCGCCGCCGGGTGCCGGCTGTGTTCCCCGGTACGGGTTGAACCACGCGTGGAACTCGAGGTTCCGGGCGTGTGCCTGCTCGACCATGAAGGCCATCGGATCCCAGCCGGGCGAGGTGCCGTCCAGCTTCCCGGTCAGCCAGTTCGACCACGGAGCGTAGGCGGAGGGCCAGAACGCGTCGCCGCTGGGGCGTACGTGCACGAAGATGGCGTTGTGGTTCTGCGCGACCGCCAGGTCCAGCCATGTCAGGTACTCGGCCTTGACCTGCGCCTGGCTCAGCCCCGGTTTACTCGGGAAGTCGATGTTGTAGACCGTGGTCAGCCACATCCCGCGCAGTTCCCGGGTGGCCTGCAGCGGCTGCCCGTCGCAGGACCCGGTGGTGCCGACAACGCCGGCGACCGCCGAGCCGCCGACGACCGGCGCGGTCCCGGCCGGTGTGTAGACGGCCGCCCGGACCAGCCCGGCCCCCACTCCCAGGACGGCGATCAGGCCGGAGATCAGGAACAGGGGCAGGCGGAACCGCTTCACGGGAGCACCGATCGGTAGACGGCCATCGTCTCCTCCGCGATCCGTGACCAGCTGAACTTCTCCACCGCCCGCCGCCGTCCGTTCCGGCCCAGCCGCTCGGCGAGCGCGGGGTCGGTGAGCACCCGGGTCAGCGTGGACGCCAGGTCGGCGACGAACTTCTCCGGGTGGACCGGGGTGCCGGTGCCGTCCTCGACCTGCTCGATCGGGACCAGCAGGCCGGTCTCGCCGTCCGCGACCACCTCGGGGATGCCGCCGGTGGCGGTGGCGACGACCGCGGTCTCGCAGGCCATCGCCTCCAGGTTGACGATGCCCATCGGCTCGTAGACCGAGGGGCAGACGAAGACCGTGGCGTGCGTGAGGACCTGGATGACGTCCTGCTTGGGCAGCATCTCCTGCACCCAGATCACGCCCTCCGGGTCCCGCGCGTCCTTGAGGTCCCGCGCCAGGTCGGCGACCTCCGCGGCGATCTCGGGGGTGTCCGGCGCGCCCGCGAGCAGGATGATCTGCACATCCGGCGGCAGATCATGACAGGCCCGGATGAAGTACGGCAGACCCTTCTGGCGGGTGATCCGCCCGACGAAGACGACACTGGGCCGGGAGCGGTCGATCCCGAGCCGCTCGACGACGTCGGTGCCGGAGTCGGGGGCGTAGAGCGCGGTGTCGATGCCGTTGTAGACCACGTGGATCCGGTCCGGGTCGACGGCCGGGTAGGCGCGGATCACGTCGCGGCGCATCCCGCCGGAGACCGCGATGATCGCGTCGGCGTTCTCGATCGCGGTCCTCTCGCAGAACGAGGAGAGCGCGTAGCCCCCGCCGAGCTGCTCCGCCTTCCACGGGCGCAGCGGCTCCAGGCTGTGCGTGGTCACCACGTGCGGCACACCGTGCAGCAGCTTGGCGGTGTGCCCGGCGAAGTTCGCGTACCAGGTGTGGCTGTGCACGATGTCGGACCCGGCGCAGCCCGACGCCATCGCGAGGTTGACCCCCATGGTGCGCAGCGCCGCGTTGGCGCCGTCCAGCGTCGCCGGTTCCGGGTACGCCGTCACCCCGTCCTCGGTGCGCGGCTGCCCGAAGCAGTGCACCCGGACGTCGGCGAGACTCCGCAGGTCACGGGTGAGGTACTCGAGGTGCACACCGGCGCCGCCGTACACCTCCGGCGGGTACTCACGGGTCAGGAGGTCTACACGCACAGGATCTGCCACGCACCGCAGGATAGCCGCCGGGCTTCAACTCCGGCCCGTCCCGGCCGATATACCGTCATGTGAAATCCTGGGTCTGGCTCGGCTACCTGCTCATCGGCACGGTAGTGACCGGCGTCGCGCTCGGCCGCGGTGAGCCGTGGGGCGAGTGGGTCGCCTGTGGCGTCCAGATCAGCGCCGGGCTCGGCATCGTCGTCGGCATCCGGCTGTTCCGCCCGGCCCGCGCCGTCTTCTGGTGGATGCTCGCCGGCTCGACGCTGGGCTTCGCCGGGGCGACCGTCGCCAACGAGGTGATCCACGCGGAGGCCCTCGGCATCGTCCTGCTCTACGCCGCGTTCGGCCTCTCCACCGCGGCCCTGGTCCAGCGGGTCCGCGAGTGCACCCCGGCCGGGCAGTCCCGCCCCAACGTCATCGACGGTCTGGTCGTGATGGTCGGCATCCTGGCCGGCACCTGGTCGCTGATCACCGGCCCGGTGGTGGGCGCCCGGTGGGGTCAGGAGGGGCAGATCACGATGATCTTCGCCTTCGCGCTGCTGGACCTGATCCGGATCGCGGCGGCGATCGTGCTGCTGCTGGTCGGCGGCGCCCGCAGCCCGGCACACCGGCTCGTGGTGGCCAGCACCGTGATCCAGTTCCTCGGCGACGTGGCGCTCGCCGCCGACACCGCCAACGACATGAACCTGCCCGCGGCCTGGCGGCACGGCCTCTGGGTGATCGGCAGCCTGCTCACCACCGCGGCCGCGCTGCACCCCGGCATGGCCCGGACCGAGCTGAGCGACGCCACCAAGACCGTCTCCCGTACGCGACTCGGCGTCTTCATCGTGCTCGCCGTCCTCAACCCGGTGCTCACCGGCGGTACGGCCGTCCTGGGCGTCGGCCGGCCCGCCCCGGGTGGTGACGGACCGGCCCCCGGCGGCATGGGCGGCGGCATGGGCGGCGCCCCGCCGGACATGACCGTGTCCAGCACCTTCAACATCTTCGTGGTGCCGACCATCCTCAGCGTCGCGGTGAGCGTGCTGCTGGTGCTGCGGATGGGCATGCTCGGCACGGTCGCCCAGAACCGGGCCGCCGAACTGGACGCGCTCCGCTCCCAGCTGGAGCACCGGGCCACCCACGACCCGCTGACCGGTCTGGGCAACCGGGCCGCGCTCACCGAGGACCTGACCCGGGCCATGACACGCCGGCACGGCGAGCGCGGCTGGCTGATGCTCGTCGATCTCGACGGATTCAAGCTGGTCAACGACACGCTCGGCCATCCGGTCGGCGACGAGCTGCTCGTCGCGCTCAGCGATGACTTCCGGGCGGCGCTTCCGGGCGGTACGGTGTCCCGGCTCGGCGGCGACGAGTTCGCGGTGCTGCTCCCCGACGACGGCGCCCCGGCCGCCGAGTACCGTGCCCAGGTTCTGCTGCGCGTCGCCGCGCTCGAGCACGTCCTCGCCGGCCATCCGGTGAAGGTCTCGGCCAGCGTCGGACTGCTGCACCTGGACGTCGTCGACTCCGTCTCGGCGGCGCTGCGCGAGGCCGACGTGGCGCTGTACGCCGCCAAGGCCGCGGGCCGCGACCGCTACCGGGTCTTCGAGCCCGCGATCGGAGAGGTGGCGACCCGCTGAACGGCAAGTATGCGGCCCGGCCCGTCGCCGCGCGGGCGCTCACCGCCCGGCCCTTCACCGCCCGGCCCTACGCCGCATGGCACGGGGTGCTGGCCGGTGGCCTGATCGCGGTCGCCGCGGTCCAGCTGTTCGCCGGCCCGGCCGCCGGGGTGGCGTTCCTCGCCCTGCAGATCGTCGGGACGGCCCTGACCGCCCGGGTGCCGAACCCCACCGTCGGCTGGCGGCTGCTCGTGGTCTCCCGCCTCGCCGGGATGATCGTGCTCTCCTGGTGGCTCGCCCTGGACAACCGCGGCCACCCGGCGCTCGGCACCACCGACTCCGGGCTCAGCATGGTCCCGCAGTACACGCTCTACGCGGTCGCGGTCCTGCTGATGACCCGGCGCCGCCGCTCCGGCAGCCTCGCCGAGAACGGCGTGGAGGCCGGCTCGCTGGTGCTCTGCCTCGCCATGCTGGCCTGGTCGTTCATCGTGCTGCCGTACCTCGGCGACCCCGGCTACCGGCAGGTCGACACGGCGCTCGCCACCCTCTACGCGGTGATCGACGTCGCGGTGCTGGCCGCCGCGCTGCGCGGCACCCGCCCCCGGTGCGGCGTGCCGGGCCGGCTGCTCGGCCTCTCCGGCCTGCTGATGCTCGGCGCGCACCTGCTCTACGCGGCCACCGGCGGCGCCGGCACCGGCCCGTTCCTGCCCGGCGGGCACTCGTTCCTGCTGATCCAGGTCGCCGGCGTGGTCGCCACCGCGGCCGCGGTCCACCCGCGCGCCCGTGACCTGGGCGTCCTCGGCAGTGCCGAGAGCGAGCCGATCCGGCGCGGGAAGCTCGCCGGGATAGTGGTCGCGGCGGTGGTCGGCCCGCTGGTCCCGGTGCTCGCCGCGCTGGCGCTGAACCGGTCGATGACCGCGGACCAGATCGTCCCGGCGGTGATCACCTCGGCGCTCTGCGTGCTGCTGGTGCTCCGGATCCTGCTGCTGGCGCGGCGTACCGGACAGCAGGCCGCCGCGCTGCGGGTCTCCCTGGCCGAGCAGGGTGACCTGCAGGAGCGCCTGGTGCACCGGGCCGGGCACGACGTGCTGACCGGGCTGGCGAACCGCGAGCTGCTGATCGAGAGGCTGGGTGGGTCGACGGCGCTGCTGCTGATCGCGCTGGACGGTTTCAAGGAGGTCAACGACACGTACGGCCACCAGGTCGGCGACGAGGTGCTGCGCCAGCTCGCCGGGCGGCTGCTGCTCTTCGCGAGCGACGCCGTGGTGGTGGCGCGCCTGGGCGGCGACGAGTTCGGGCTGGTGCCGGCCGATCCGGCGGGCGCCGCCGCGCTGGGCGAGCGGGTGCTGGAGACGATCTCCGCGGTGCCGCTCACCGTGGACGACCGGAAGATTCATCTCACGGCCAGCATCGGGCTGGCGGAGGCCGTACCCGAGAAGGGGTCGACGGCGAAGGAGAAGGTGCTCGGCGACGCGGATCTGGCTCTCCGGTCCGCGAAACGGGCGGGTGGCGCGCGGCTGGTGCGGTTCGACGAGTCGCTGCGTGCCGAGCAGAACGAGCGTGCCCGGATCGCCGCCGGTCTGCGCCAGGCCCTCGCCGACGGCTCGCTGTTCCTGCACTACCAGCCGGTGGTGGAGACCGCGACCGGCCGGATGCGGGCCGTGGAGGCGCTGATGCGCTGGAGCCCGGACGGTGTTCCGGTGCCGCCCGGCGTCTTCATCCCGGTGGCCGAGCAGTCCGGGCTGATCGTCGCGATCGGCACCCTGGCGCTGCGGCTGGCCTGCGCCCGGGGCGCCGAGTGGCACCGGCGGTTCGGCATCTACGTGACCGTGAACGTCTCCACCCACCAGCTGCGCGACCCGGTCTTCGGCGACACCGTGCTGGCCGTGCTCGCCGAGACCGGTCTGCCGCCGGCCGGGCTGGTCCTGGAGATCACCGAGTCGGTGCTGATCGACGCGGCGGACACCACGGTCCTGGAGCGGCTGCGCGAACGGGGCGTCCGGATCGCCATCGACGACTTCGGCACCGGGTACTCGTCGCTCGCCTACCTGCACCAGCTCCCGGTGGACATCCTCAAGATCGACCGCGCGTTCATCAGCCGGGACGCCGCGGTGATCCGGGCGATCCTGGAACTGGCCCGCAGCCAGGACATGACCACGGTCGCCGAGGGGGTGGAGACCGCCGAACAGGCGGCGATGCTCTGGGAGCTAGGATGCCCGTTGGTGCAGGGCTATCACTTCGCCCGGCCCTGCGATCCGGCGGTCATCGAGACCATGGCCGCCGTTCAGGAGAGCAGCAGCACCGCCGTTTGACCAAAGATGCGTGACACTTTGGGTGGCGGACGGGGCGGGCGGATATTAGCGTCCTTCCCATGGCTGTCAAGGTGCTTGCGATCGTTCTGGCTGGTGGAGAAGGCAAGCGCCTGATGCCCTTGACGGCGGACCGGGCCAAGCCCGGCGTGCCCTTCGGCGGCATCTATCGCATGATCGACTTCGTGCTGTCGAACCTCGCCAACGCGGGGTATCTCAAAATCGTCGTGCTGACCCAGTACAAGTCGCACTCGCTGGACCGGCACATCTCCAAGACGTGGCGGATGTCCACGCTGCTCGGCAACTACGTCACCCCGGTACCGGCCCAGCAGCGCCTCGGCCCCCGCTGGTTCGCCGGCTCCGCCGACGCGATCTACCAGAGCCTGAACCTGATCAACGACGAGTCGCCGGACTACGTGATCGTCTTCGGCGCCGACCACATCTACCGCATGGACCCGAAGCAGATGGTCAACGACCACATCGCCTCGGGCGCCGCGGTCACCGTGGCCGGCATCCGGCAGCCGCTCTCGCTCGCCGACCAGTTCGGCGTGATCGAGGTCGGCGCCGACGGCAAGCGCATCCAGGCGTTCCGCGAGAAGCCCCGGAACGCGGTCGGGCTGGCCGACTCCCCGGACGAGGTCTACGCGTCGATGGGCAACTACGTCTTCACCACCCGGGCCCTCTGCGAGGCGGTCTCGGCGGACGCGCAGAACCCGGACAGCAAGCACGACATGGGCGGCAACATCATCCCGATGCTGGTCGAACGGGGCGAGGCCAACGTCTACGACTTCCGCGACAACGACGTACCCGGCGCCACCGACCGGGACCGCGGCTACTGGCGCGACGTGGGCACGCTCGACTCGTTCTACGAGGCCCACCTGGACCTGATCGCCACCCTGCCGGTCTTCAACCTCTACAACCACGAGTGGCCCATCTTCACCAACTACGGCTCGTGGCCGCCCGCCAAGTTCGTGCACGGGTACGACGACCGGCAGGGCCGCGCCATCGACTCGATGATCTCGCCCGGCGTGGTGGTCTCCGGCGCCCTGGTGGAGCGATCGGTCATCTCACCGAACGTCCGGGTGAACTCGTGGGCCCACGTCGACGGCGCGGTCCTGATGGAGGGGGTGTCGGTGGGGCGGCGCGCGGTGATCCGCAACGCCATCATCGACAAGAACGTGACCATCCCGGAGGGCGCCCAGATCGGCGTGGACCTGGACCGCGACCGCAAGCTCTACACGGTCAGCGACAACGGCGTGGTCGTCATCGGCAAGGGCCACCAGATCGAACTCTGAGGCGTCCCCGGCTCTGTCGCCCACCCGGTTTCGCCGTCTCGGCGCCGGGTGGGCCGCTCGGGCCACGCCGCAGCCCCAGCCGGATTCCGAGGCGCGGCCTAGGACCGGTCGCGCAGGGTCTGGGACGGCGTGACACCGAAGCGGTCGCGGTAGGCGCCCGCGAAGCGGCCCAGATGCGTGAAACCCCATTCGTACGCCACCTGGCTCACGCTGGTCGTCCCGGGATCCGAGCGGTTGAGCTCCGCGTACACCCCGTCCAGCCGGACCCGCCGCAGGTACGTCAGCGGTGACATCCCCACGTGCTGCCGGAACGACTCCTGCAGGATGCGCACCCCGACCCCGGCGATGGCGGCCAGGTCCCGGGCGGTGTAGGGACGGGACGGCTCCGCGTTCATCGCGTCGAGAGCCCTTTTCACCGTACGCGGGCGGTAGGGACCTTGAAGTCCGGCGGGCTCGTCCCCGTACGGATGCTCGACCGTGAGCGCGAGCCCACTGACGACGAGATCCCGCCATCGGGCGGCCATCCGGGGCTGACTGGCGAGCCCGTCGGTGCCGCGGAGCTCGGTGAGCAGGAGGCGGACCAGCGCGGCCCAGGTACGCCCCGGCCCGTCCACGAGATCGAAGCTGGCACCCAGCGGCAGGGGCGAGACCACCCGCTGGTCCAGGGCCGCGTCGAGTTCCCGTTCCAGGGCGGCCCGCTCGATCTTGACGCTCAGCAGGCGGCAGGAGCCGGGCCAGTCGAGTTCGATGTCCCCGGTGGGCCGGTACACCGCGGCGCGGGTCGGGTCGGCCACGACCGTCGCGCCGCGGTGGCGGGAACGCAGGGTGCCGGTCAACGGGACCAGCACGTGGTACGACGTCTCCAAGCCGGCGATGTGTACCCGGATGTCGGTGCCGTACCCCACTTCACCGACCGTGATCGGGCCGAGCTCGACCACGTCGGCGTTGAAGTGGAACCGGCCGGGGTCACCGACCGGGTCGATCCGGAGCCTGCCGTAGTAGATCCGGCGGCAGAACGCGCGGGCCTCCTCCACGTCGGTGGTACGCAGCGCGACGTGGCTGGGAACGTCCGCGCCCGGTGGAGCCGGGCCGCGGACGTGGACGCCTGCCATCCGCCCAGACTAAACCGAAAGCAGGGTCCGCCCGGGTACCGCGTGCTCCGGCCAGGTGAACTCGGCGACCGCGCCGCCCCGCACCTCGAGCTCGGCGAGCGGCTCGGGGCCGTCCGCCCAGATCGAGTACCGGCCGGCCCGGAGGCCGTCGATGACCACGCAGTAGGTGACGCCACCGCTGACGTACCGGGCACGGACCGCCGCGTGCTGGCGCGCGCCCGGGTCACCCGCGGGGCTGACCTCGATCTCGTGACCGTGCCACTCGGCCTCGGTGTTGATGAGCAGGGCACCGATCTCGCCGCCGATGTTCAGCATCACCGTGCCCTGGCCGGAGGGGGCCAGCGTGTGGTGGTGGTGCCCGTGGTCGTGCGAGTGGCTGTGGCTGTGACCGTGGCTGTGCGCGTGGCTCATGAGGGCACCGAGAATCCGTCGAAGGGCGTACCCAGGAAGGGGAACTTCTTGAGCAGCTTGGCGCTGGCGTCCTTGATGCTCAGGCCCTGCTCGACGAGGGCCGCCGCGGCGTCCGGCTCGAAGTCCTTGTCGACCAGCGGCAGCGTGACACCGGCGATGGCCCGGATCGAGATGGAGACCACGTCGTCGGCGATCCGGCGGCCGTTCGGGAAGCCGGCGAGGTCGCCGTCGAGCAGGCCGAACTTCTTCTCGGTCTTCGACGGGGCGATCGCGGTGTTCAGGCGGAGCATGTCGGCCTGAACCTTTCCGGTGTTGTTCTGGAAACCGTCGATCAGGCCGCTCGGGATACCGGTGAGGAGGATGGCGAGCAGGTCGGCCCGGTCCTCCTTCTTCTTGTTCTGCGCGGCCAGGTTGTCGAAGAGGCCCGGGTAGAGCACCGGCAGGAGCGCTCCCAACTCGGGCGTGGCGACGAACTCGGCGAACTTCTTGTCCTCGCTCGGGGCCAGCGCGTTGAACTTGTCCTTCTCGGCCATCGGAACGATGACCTCGTTGAACAGCGGGTTGCCGAGCCGGGAGACCTGGACCTGCGGGCCGACGTAGACGTCGTCCGCGGTGCCCTCGCCGTTGCGGACCTGCACCTGGCGGCGGCTCGCCGAGGTCCAGACGCCGATCACGGCGCCGGAGTCCTCCGCCTTGACCCGCTTCTTGCCGTCGCGGCGGACCATGCTCAGCGGGATCTGGATCGCGATGCTGTGCACGTTGGTCTCGTCGGTCGCGTTGACCGCCTTGCCGGCGTAGTTGAAGAGCGCCTGGCCGACCAGGTGCTTGTCCTGGAAGGGACGCAGCGTGCCCAGGTCGAAGATCGAGCCCAGGTCGACGAAGAAGGCGTCGGCACGCTGGCCGGCGAAGACCTTCTCGCCGCTCTTCAGCTTGACGACGGCGTCCTCGGCGAGCTTCTCGTAGTCCGGGATCGAGATCTTGCCGACGTTGCAGGGCGGGCACTGGAGCTTCTTGGCCAGCACCGTGCTCTTGCCGTGGCTGTCGACCTTGGTGACCGAGTAGAACTGCCGCCGGTTCCAGTTCTCGCTGTCCAGCGATTCGATCTGGCCGGTGTTGTAGAGGAACGTCTTGTTGTTGCGCAGCTCGGTGCTGAACCGGAACTGGTAGGTGATGTCCGGGCGGGCGTCACCGTTCGCGTCGATGTGGATCTCGTACAGCACGTCGTCGCCGAACTCGAAGAAGTTCGGGCCGCTGGCCGGGAGCTGCAGCGGCACGTAGTTGGCGATGATGGTGACGGTGTCCGGATCGTCGGGGCTGACGAACGCGTACAGGTCGGAACTGTCAGCGACCGGGTCCTTGCTGATTTCCGGGGCTTCGCGGTGAGAAGACATGAGAAACGGTTCCTCCGGGTCAGCGGCCGGCGGCCTTGAGCAACTGGGCAGCGAGCTTTTTATCAGTCACGGTCTTTTTCGAATTGCCGGAGAACACGTCGAGCGTGCCCTTCTTAGCGTCCCGCACGGAAATCACCAGCGGCGAGTCGTCCTTGGAGGACAGAGTCTCGGCATCGCTCTCACCAGCGAGGCTGATGCCGGCGACCGAAGCGCCGGCCACCGCGACGCCGCCGACGCTGAGCGCCAGGATCGTCCGGCGATCCATCCGCGGCGAGGCCTGTGAACGGTAACGAACACGACGCATGTCGGGCCTTTCGTCTGTGTGGGGGACGGACGAGCAAATGTTGTCGACGCCCGTCAGTACGTGATCCGGGTCCCACAGGGTTCAAATGTTTTTTCAGCTTTTTCTTACGCAGGTCACAGGCTGTTCCGACGGCGGCGGAAACGGCCGAGACCCGCCGCCGCGGCCGCGAGAGCGCCCACACCGAGGGCTCCCGCGATCATCCAGTGACCGATAGTGATCGGACTGCTGCCGCTGTCGGAGGCGGCCAGGACCGCGGGTTCCGCGCTCTCCACGGGTTCCGCCACCGTCGCGGCCACCGTCGCCCGTACCGGGGCGGCCGAGGAGGCCGCGACGGAGTGCGTGGCGGACGAACGCGTGGACCGCGACGGGGACGGGGAGGCGGCCGCCGCCGGGAAGATCAGGTCGGAGCACGAGTAGTAGGTGTCCGGCGTACTGCTCGTCTGCCAGACCACGTAGAGGATCTGGTGGCCGGTCCGCTCCGGCAGCGTCACCTTCATCCGGTACGCCCCACCGGTGAGCGGCGGGTCGGTGATCGACGCGAGCGGCTTGCTGCCCAGGGCGTCCCAGGTCAGCTTCTTCTCCGCATCCCAGCTCGCCTTGGTCAGGTAGAGCCGGAAGGTCCCCTCGTGCGGGATCGTCCCCTCGTACGACACCGACAGCTTCTGCCCCGACTTCACCGAGGTCGACGGCCAGTCGTCGCGGACCAGGTCGAGGCCCCGGTAGAGGTCCAGGCCCGCGCTGCAGAGCTTCCCGTCCGGCACGAACTTCTCGTCGTCGCCGTTCACGTTCGCGATCCGGATGTTGTCGAAGGCGCCGAGGAAGCCGTCGGTCGCCTTCTTCGCCGCCTTGCAGGCCGCGGCGTTCGGCTTGGTGCCGTTCCCGGCGCAGGCCGCCGACCGGCTGATCGGGGTGGTCGGGGCGCCGTGCGCGGAGGCGGGCGCGGCCGGCACGGCCAGGGTCGCGCCCACGGCCAGGAGACCGGCGGCGGTGATGCGGCGGACGGGCATGGGAATCCCCCAGCGGATGGAACGGCCGGGACGGTCCCGGTCACCCGGGAGATACGGAGATCCGGCACCGCTCGTTCAGCGAGGCTCGGGCTGTGATTGCATGACCGAGACTGGTAACACCCTTACGGGAGGATTCATGAACAAGCCCGACGTCGGTCCCATGCCGGCCGAAGTCCCCAGTGAGCTGGTCGTCGAGGACCTGGTCGAGGGCACCGGCCAGGAGTCGAAGGCCGGCGATTTCGTCAGCGTGCACTACGTCGGCGTCGCCCACTCCACCGGTAAGGAGTTCGACGCCTCCTACAACCGCGGCGAGGCGTTCGGCTTCCGGGTCGGCGGCCAGCAGGTCATCGCCGGCTGGGACCAGGGCGTGGCCGGCATGAAGGTGGGTGGCCGTCGCAAGCTGACCATCCCTCCGCACCTGGGCTACGGCTCGCGCGGCGCCGGCGGCGTGATCAAGCCGAACGAGACGCTGGTCTTCGTCGTGGACCTGGTCGAGGTCCACTGACCACGAACTAGCTGAGGGGGCCCGGGCGAGAGTCCGGGTCCTCCAGCAGTCCGGAGAGCCCCTCGGCGGCGTCCGCACGGACCTGCGCGATCAGCGCCTCCTCCTCGGCGAACCGGGCCTCCTCGGCCAGCACCTCGGCGGCGACCTCGGCGACGTGCGCCTCCTGGCGGACGCGGACCGTCTCGACCAGGGCCTCCTTCAGCCGCGAGCGCGCCGCGGTGACGTCCGCACCGTTCTGATCGGGTTCTTCGGTACGGGTCCGCTCCCAGATCCGGTTGAGCTGCTCGGACGAGAGCTCGCCGCGCCCGTACGCCTCCAGCGCCGCCCGCTCTATCAGCAGCCGGGCCGGCTCCCCGACGGCGACCCGTGCCTCCCACTGCGCCTCGCGGTACCGCGCCTCGGCCTCCTCGCGTACCCCGGTCGCCTCGGTGGCCCGGTCCCGGGCCTGGTCGGCGGTGGCCACCGCGCGCCGGGCCGCGGCCCGCACCTCCTCGGCGCCCGCCACCAGCTCGACCGCGACGTCCGCCGGGTCCGGGCCGGCGGCCGCCCGGGCCGGACCGGGCCGCTCCCGTTGCCGGGAGGCCAGCCAGGCCAGGCCCCCGAGCGCCATCACCGCGAGGATCACCAGCGCCATCAGGATCTGCGCCGCCATCACTGCCAACGTTCCGTGCCCTCCGTGCGTCCCCACTCCCGTCCATCGACGGTAATAGTCCCCGCAAAACGGGCGCGCACGGGGTCCCGGGCTCACCCCGCGCTGGTACGCAGGGTGGTGCAGCCGTCCGTCTCGTCCGGGAGCATCGGGCGGAAGGTGATCTGGTACTTCTTCCCGCCGGAGACCCACGGCGTGCGCTGGTTGGCCTCAGCCGCCGCGTCCCAGACCGTGGTCGCCTCGGTGCCGGTCACGGCGACGCAGCCGATCCCGGTGGCGTCGTTCATGATCTCGCCGGGCAGTGCGGGCCCGGGCCACGCCACGTCGGCCCCGGTCAGCCCGTCACCCGGGTCGTTGTACGTGCTCGCCAGCGCGACCACCGACGTCGGCCGGTACGCCTCCACCTTCGTCGGGCTGTCGGTGGAGTAGGCGGTGAGCTTCTCCACGAAGGCGTTCAGCTTCTTACGCGCCGCCCGCTGGGCCGCGGTGAGCGTCTCGTCCTCGGGCTGCGCCTCACTGAGCGCCACCACCTCGACGGACTGCGTGGTCCCACCGGTCACCAGGGTGACCCTGGTGTTCGGCGCGTCCGCGATGTTCGGCGAGCCGAACTCGGCGCCGGTCTTCACGCCGGCGGCGGTGGCCTCGGTGATCCACTGCTGGACCAGCTCCGGGGTCACCCGCTGGACCTGCACGTTCGGCTGGGCGGGCCCCGGGGCGATAGCCGGCACCGGGCCCTCGGTGATCACCCGGCCGTCGGCGTAGACGCTGACCAGCGGGAGCCGGCCGAGGAGGTACTGGGCGGGGACGAAGCCGCCGCGTTTCTCCACCCGGAGCACCGCGGGGGCGCTCGCCGCGGAGGCGCTCTCGGTGACCGGGTCGGCCGTGCCGGCCGAGCCCGCCGATCCGGCGCTGGTGCCGGGCTGAGCACAGGCGGCGAGCAGGAGCAGGGGTAGGGCGGTCAGGAGGCCGCGGGTTCGAGTCATACCGGGTACGACGAGCCGCGCCCGGCCCCGGTTCCCCGCTCCGCCCGGTTTCCCGCCGAACGGGTGGATCTCCCCGCAGGAGGGTTCAGGGAACGACCCGGGCGCTGCGCCCCTGGACCGCGACGACGTCACCGGCGTGCAGCTGGCGGCCGCGGCGGGTGTCGACCTCACCGTTCACGGTCACGTCACCCGAGGCGATCAGGATCTTGCCCTCGCCCCCGGTCTCGATGAGGTCGGCCAGCTTGAGGAACTGTCCCAGCCGGATCATGTCACCGTCGATCGGCACGTCGCGCATGCCGACCATTCTCGGGTACGCCCGGACCCCCGCCGGAGACCGGGGGCGGCACGGTGATCGACAGCCGTGGTGAGGTGCGCGAAAAGAACCGGAAAACTTTCCACGGCCCGTTGAACCATCGGGGCACGTGATCCGAACTAGTTCTCGTGAGGCATTTGGGGACGGCCCGCCGCGCGGGCGTACTGACCGTGATGGCCGCGGCCGGCGTGCTCGGCGTGGCCGGGCCGGCGTTCGCCGACGTGACGGTCAGCCCGCCCAGCGCTGTCCAGGGCAGCGGAGAGAATCTGACCTTCCACGCCACCAACACCGGCACCAAGCCGGTGTCGACGGTGGTCCTGCGGATACCGGACGACACGCCGGTCGCCGAGGTCTACCCGCTCTCGGTGGACGACTGGGCGCCGAAGATCGACGAACGGAAGCTGAGTACGCCGCTCGCCACCATCCACGGCGGCACCCCGGTCAGCGAGGCCACCGACTCGATCACCTGGATCGCGGTCGGCGGGAAGTCGATCGCGCCGGGCGGTTCCGCCGATCTGAGCGTCGCCATCGGCCCGCTGCCGACGCTCAGCACCATGCGCTTCGACGTCGAGATGAAGTACACGGACGGCACCGCCGCTCCCGCGTCCACCGCCACGCTCCAGCTCACCGCCGACCCGTCCGGTACGACGGCCGCGCACGCCCACGGCGCGACGGCCACCACCGCCCCGGCCGCCGACGACGAGGAGGAGCTGTTCCGCCAGCTCGTGGCGAACGCCGAGGAGCAGAACCGGGGCATGCCGGTGCTCTCCATCGCCGGCTGGGTGATCGCGGCGCTCGCGCTCTTCGGCGCCGGCTGGATCTACGTCAAGAGCCGGCACCGCGCCGAGGAGGAGCCCGGCGAGCCGGACGAGGACGAGGACGCGCCGAAGGCCGAGGCGGACGCCGAGGTCTCCCCTCCCACGGCCGAGACCGCGACCGAGACCCCCGCGGAGAAGGCGGAGGACGGCGAGGAGAAGGAAGCCGTCGCCGCCGGTAAGTGGAGTCTCAAGAACTGAACTGACAAGCTCCCACGCAGGCAGGGTCCTGCAGCGGGAAACCTCACGCGGGTGGGCGTGAGGTTGTCGTGAAGACGCGCGTGGGGCGCGGACCACGACAGGCGGGTGGGGCCCCGGGCAAGGCCCGTGATCCGCGCGTCGAACGGGTGGGGAGCCACATGGCTCCCCACCCGTTCGTAGTTCCGGGCCGGTTCTAGACCGGGACGACCCGCTCGGTGCGGAGCGAGTCGATGATCTCCCGTTCCACCCGGTCCGACTCGTCGTGCGGGATCTGGCAGGTGCCGGCCGCGATGTGCCCGCCGCCGCCGTACCGGAGCATCACCTCGCCGATGTCCACCGGTGAGGTGCGGTCGAGGATCGACTTGCCGCAGGCGAAGACGGTGTTCAGCTTCTGCCGTCCCCAGATGACGTGGATCGAGATCCGGGCCTCGGGGAAGAGCGCGTACACCATGAACCGGTTGCCGGCCTCGATCACCTCCTCGTCGCGCAGGTCGACCAGGACCACGTCGCCGTCGAGCCGGCTGACCCGGTGCAGCTGTTCGACGAAGCGCGCCGAGCAGTCGTGGAAGAGCTTGGCCCGCTCCGAGACGTCCGGCAGGGCGAGGATCTCGTGGACGTCCGAGTGCTCGATGCAGGCGTCGATGAGCTGCATCATCAGCTGGTAGTTGGAGATCCGGAAGTTGCGGAAGCGGCCCAGGCCGGTCCGGCTGTCCATCAGGAAGTTCAGCAGCGTCCAGCCGGCCGGGCTGAGGATGTCGGTGAGCGAGTAGTCCGCCGAGTCGGCCTGGTCGACTGCGAGCATCAGGTCGTCGGAGACCTTGGGGAAGCGCGCCTTGCCGCCGAAGTGGTCGTAGATCACCCGGGCCGCCGACGGCGCGTCCGCGTCGATGACGTGGTTGCTCCGGTCCCCCTCGGCACGCAGCGTCTCCGAGTGGTGGTGGTCGAAGACCAGGTAGGCCCGGGAGTCGTACGGCAGGTTGGTCAGGATGTCCCGGTCGGTCACCTCGACGACGCCGTCCTGCACGTCCTTGGGGTGGACGAACAGGATGTTGGACTCGTCGATCATGTCCAGGTGACGCAGCAGCACGGCGCAGACGAGGCCGTCGAAGTCGCTGCGGGTCACGAGCCGGTACTTCACGGGGTCCCCCTCGGTTGCCACGCCTTTGCGCCCATTTTGCCACTTTTATCGGTAAGGCCCGTGTCGCTTGAAGTGAAGTGATCGCGCGACCTGAGGCGGCACCGGGTGACGTCCGTCACCGGTACTCACCGGTAACCCCGTGTTTACCGCCACTTGTCCCGCACTGAGCGGATCGGGCTGAACCATCAAGGGGTGCCGCTGCGTAAGGTTCAAGCGGACGCACAACCCGGTCGGAGGACACGGAAAGATGGACCAACCTCAGCTCATCCAGGAGCGCAGCGCTCCGCCGGCCACCCTGGTGATCTTCGGCGCCTCCGGTGACCTGACCCGGCGCAAGCTGCTCCCGGCGGTGGAGAGTCTCGCCCGGCACAACCACCTGCCCGACCAGTTCGCGCTGGTCGGCGTCGCCCGGACGCCGATGTCCGACGAGCAGTTCGCGGAGAGCGCCCTGGGTGGCCGCAGCCTGGCCAGCAAGCGCCAGCTCGCCGGCGGCATCCGGTACGTCGCGGGCGGCTACGACGACCCCGAGACCTACAAGCGGCTCTCCGAGACCCTCGACGAGCTGGACGCGCAGCGCGGCACGTCCGGTAACCGGCTGTTCTACCTCTCCACCCCGGCGAACGCCTTCGAGCCGGTGATCAACGGGCTGGCCGGCGCCGGGCTGAACCAGGCCTACGACGGCTCCTTCTCCCGCCTGGTGATCGAGAAGCCGTACGGGCGGGACCTGCCCACCGCGCGCGAGCTCGACGGCGTGGTGCACAGCGTCTTCGACGAGGCGAACGTCTTCCGCATCGACCACTACCTGGGCAAGGACACCGTCCAGAACGTGCTGGCGCTGCGCTTCGCCAACTCGATCTTCCAGCCGATCTGGGACCGCTCCTGGGTCGACCACGTGCAGATCACCGTCGCCGAGACGCTCGGCGTCGGCACCCGCGGCGGCTTCTACGAGCACGCCGGCGCGATGCGTGACATCGTGCAGAACCACGTGCTCCAGGTCCTCGCGCTCGCCCTGATGGAGCCGCCGGCCTCGTTCGGCGCCGAGGACCTGCGCAACGAGAAGGTGAAGCTGCTCCAGGCGATCCGGCTCCCCACCGACCGGGACATCGCCGACGCCGCCGTCCGGGGTCAGTACACCCGTGGTGGCACCCGCGAGGAGCTGATGGCCGGGTACCGCGAGGAGATCGGCGTCGACCCGCTGTCGCGGACCGAGACGTTCGCCGCGATGCGCCTCAACGTGGACAACTGGCGCTGGGCCGGGGTGCCGTTCTACGTGCGTACCGGAAAGCGCTTGCCTGCCCGGGTCACCGAGGTCGCCCTGCAGTTCCAGCGGCCGCCGCACCTGCCGATCCCGACCAGCCAGCTGACCGAGCTGGACGCGGACGCCCTGGTGCTGCGGATCCAGCCGAACGAGGGCATCTCGCTCCGGTTCGGCGCCAAGGTGCCCGGCCACTCGTTCCGGGTGCGCACCGCCAGCATGGACTTCTCGTACGAGCAGACTTTCCGTGAGGAGTCGCCGGAGGCGTACGAGCGTCTGCTGCTGGACGCGCTGATCGGCGACCCGACACTCTTCATCCGCACCGACGAGGTGGAGCAGTGCTGGCGGATCGTCGACCCGATCATCGAGCACTGGCGCAAGGACCAGTCGCCGATCCCGACGTACGAGGCCGCCTCGTGGGGCCCGACCGACGCGGACCGGTTGATCGGCCGCAGCGGCAGGAAGTGGCGTAACGCCGGCTGACGGCCGGAGGAACGGGCGCCGACGCGCCACGGCGACCGGAAGAACTGCGGCGGTGGGCGGGCTCGCCTAGGGTGAATGGTCAGCAACATCGATACATCCCTCGCGAGCTCGCTCCCCGACCGGAAAGAAACAGTGGCATGCAGGTCTCGGTCGCGCACCATCCACCGAACACGGCCGTCCTCGTCCTGCGCGGTTCCCTCGACATCGACACCGCGCCCGTCCTCAAGGCCAACCTGGGCCGCCTCGTCGAACGCCCCGCCCCGCGCGTGGTGGTGGACGTGGCCGGTCTCGACTTCTGCGACTCGATGGGCGTCGGCGTGCTGGTCACGGCACACGGGCGCGCCGCCGAACGTGGCGGCTGGGTCCGCCTGGCCTCCCCCTCCGGCTTCCTCCGCCGCCTCTTCGACACCCTCGGGCTCAGCGACTACCTGCCGATGTTCCCGGACGTCACGTCGGCACTGACCGAGGAGAAACCCCCCGAACCGCCCGTCTAGCCGAGCGTGCCAGCCGAGCCCGCCAGCCGAGCCCGTCTAGCGGAGCGTGCCCGCCGCGACCTCGTCCAGCGCCGCCACCGCGGCGCCCCGGGCGCCGGCCATGTCCAGGTCGGGCACGAGTGCGAAGGTGGCGGCCTTCGCCTGCTCGTCGCGCAGGTCGGTGCCCTCGCGGACGGTGTTCAGGAACCACTGCCGGAAGTGCGGCGCCGCCTCGACCACGCCACCGCCGAGGAAGTAGGCGGCCGGGTCGGTGAAGTTCGCCGCGATGGTGAAGAGCTTGCCGATCGCCTTGGCCTGCTGGGTGAAGACCGCGATGGCGAGCGGGTCCTCCTTCTCACCGTACCCGCGGAGCTGCTTGGCGGCGCTCGCGACCGGCTCGGCGGCGAGCGGGTGATCGGGGAACCTCGTCAGCCAGTACGGCAGCAGGTTCTTCTTGATCCCGGTCAGCGACGCGATGCTCTCCACGTCGCCCTCGAACCCGCAGTTGCAGAGCGGCATGTGGTCGCGGAGCTGGTCCTCCTCGAGCACCCCGTGCAGCGGGATCTGCACGTGACCCAGTTCGCCGGCCATCCCGGCGACGCCCCGGATGACCTTGCCGTTCTCCACCACTCCCCCGCCGAGCCCGGTGCCGACGATCGCGGCGACCGAGGAGCGCTCCACCGCCTCCGCGCCGAAGTGCCGGTGGTGGGCGTAGAGGGCGGCGGCGTTGGCGTCGTTGTTGTAGATCACCGGCAGGCCGAGCCGGGCCTCCAGCGCGCCCCGGATGTCGAAGCCGTGCCAGGAGGCCTGGTTGAAGTTGGTGGCGCCCTTCGAGGAGATCACCCCGTGCGCGCTGGCCGGGCCGGGCGTGTCCAGGCCGACCGCGCGGACCAGCGAGAGCGGCGTGCTGGTCAGGTCGAGGATGTCGGTGAACGCGGCGGCGAGCGACTCGACCGCCGACTCCGGGCCGTCCAGCACCCGGCTCGGGTTCTCCACCAGGCTCTCCACCAGGAACTGGCCGGTCGCGTCCAGCACGGTGGCGTTGTTGCACGTTCCGCCGTTGTCGAGCCCGACAACCACCCAGGACGCCGGGGTGCGCACGGTTTCTCCCTGATCCACGGATGCGAGCCTACGTCCGAATCAGCCGTTCGGTCAGGGGTGCGGACGGATTGCGGGCTCGTTAGTCACGGTTGCAGCGGCGCGGGCATGCGCCGCACACGCCGAACCGCATCGCATGGAGCGCCGTTTGCTGATCGCCGGAACCGCCGCCGCCACCGTGGCCGTGACCACCGGGCTCGCCCTCGAGGCCCCGGCCGTCGCCGCTCCCACCCGGGCCGCCGCTGCCGCGCCAGGGGATCTGGTCGGCGCGGACCCGATCGCCCACCTGCTGCGCCGCGCCACCCACGGTCCGACGCCGGCCTCGCTCGCCGAGGCCCGCCGCCTGGGCGCCGCCGCGTGGCTGGAGCGCCAGCTGGCGCCGGCGAAGATCGCGGACTCCGTCTCGGACGGGCTGGTCGCGCGGCTTCCGCTGGCGTTCGCTGCGATTGCGGATGTACGCGCTGCCGTCGCGAAGAACTCGTACGTGCCGATGAAGCAGCTCGGCCGGGCCACCATCGCGCGGGCCGTCTGGAGCAACCGGCAGCTCTTCGAGGTCACCGCCGCGTTCTGGGCCAACCACCTGCACGTCGCCGCGCCGTCCAGTGGCGTCTGGGACTCGCGGGGCGACTACGAGGCCCGGGTGATCCGCGCCCACGCGTTCGGCCGGTTCGCCGACATGCTCAAGGCCTCGGCCCGGCACCCGGCGATGCTCACCTACCTGGACCAGCGCTCGTCGACGAAGCAGCACCCGAACGAGAACTACGCCCGCGAGCTGATGGAGCTGCACACCGTCGGCATGGGCTACACCGAGGACGACGTGCAGGCCGCGTCGCGCCTGCTCACCGGGCTGACCGTGAACAAGGGCTCCGGGCAGTACGCCTACGACGCCTCGCTGCACCTCACCGGCGCGGTCCGGATCCTCGGGTTCACGCACGCCAACGCGGGCACCGACGGCGAGGCCGCGGCGCTGGCCCTCCTCGACCACCTGGCCCGGCTCCCGGCGACCGCCGAGCGGCTGGCCCGCAAGCTCTGCGTCCGGTTCGTCGCCGACGAGGCGCCGGAGTCCCTGGTCACCCGGCTGGCCGAGGTCTACCTGGCGAACGACACCGCGATCGTGCCGGTGCTGCGCGCGCTCTTCACCTCGGCGGAGTTCGCCGCGTCGATCGGGCGGAAGACCCGGACGCCGTACGAGGACCTGATCGCGTCCGTCCGCGCTCTCGGTCTCGGCCCGGAGAAGGACGGGGTCGCGGGCCTGGACGCGCTCTACGACATCGTGGCCGGTGCCGGGAACGCGCCGTTCCGCTGGTCGCCGCCGAACGGATTCCCGGACGTCGCGGCGATCTGGGCGTCGCCCTCCGCTTTCCTGGCCCGCTGCAACGCCCACCTGAACCTGGCCGGCGGCTGGTACCCGAAGCAGCTGACCCGCCCCGCCGACCTGCTCAGCACGCTGGCCGGGCCGCTGCCGGCCACCTACGGCGCATTGATCGACGCGCTCGCCGTACGCCTGATCGGGGTGCGGCTGCCGGCCGCGCACACGGCGGCCGTGCTCAGTGTCGCGGGAAAGCTGCCGACCAGTCCCCTGACCGCCAAGGACGGGTCGCTGGCCGGGAACGCGCCGTACCTGATCGCCCTGGTCCTCGACTCGCCCTCGTTCCAGCTGAGGTGACCGCCGCATGACGACCGAGGAGTGCTGCGCGGAGAACCGCGCCGCCACGCTGACCCGGCGCGGGCTGCTGGGCACGGCGGGTGCCGTGCTGGGCGGGCTCGCGGCCACGACGATCGACACCCGGCTGGCGTTCGCGGCCGACCGGAGCGGGTACGACGGGGACGTGCTCGTCGTCGTCTCCCTGCACGGCGGGTTCGACGGGCTGTCCGCCATCGCGCCCGTCGGGGACGCCGAGTACTACCGGGCCCGGCCGACGATCGGCGTACCCAAGAATCTGATCCTGGATGGTGACGGGTCCTTCGGCCTGCATCCGGCCCTCGCGCCGCTGCTGCCGCTCTGGCGCAACGGTTCCCTCGCGGCGGTGCACGCGGTCGGGCAGCCGAATCCGACCCGGTCGCACTTCGCGGCCATGGAGGCGATGGAGAACGCGGCGCCCGGTACGGACCTGCGCACCGGCTGGCTGGAACGGATGCTCGGGCGGACCGGGGCGACCGCACCGCTGGCCGGGGTCGCGATGGGCAGCACGATGCCCTCACGGCTGATGGGGTCCACCGGCGCCGTCGCGATGTCCGGCATCGACACCTTCGCGCTGGCCGGGGAGGGTAAGCGGCCGATGGCGGCGGCGCTGCGGGCGATGTACGCGGACGCCCCGGCCCACCTGGCCGCACCGGTGCTCGCCGCCGACCGTGCCCTCGCCGCCACCGGCCGGGTGAAGGCGGCCGGGGCGGGGAACGCCGCGTACCCGAAGACCGACCTGGGCACCGCGCTACGCGACGTGGCCCGGCTGATCAGAAACGGATCCGGGCTGGTCACGGCCGCGGTGGACTGCGGCGACTGGGACATGCACCAGGGGCTGGGCCCGGCGGTCGCGGGCCACCGGATGTACGACAACCTCGCCGGCCTGGCCGCCGCGCTGGCCTCCTTCGCCGCCGACCTGGGGCCGGACGGGATGAAGGGGGTGACCGTGCTCACCGTCAGCGAGTTCGGGCGGCGGGTGCGGGAGAACTCGTCCCGGGGCTGCGACCACGGCCACGGCAACGCGATGCTGCTGCTCGGCGGCGGCATCCGCGGCGGCAGGGTCTACGCCGACTGGCCCGGTCTGGCACCGGACGACCTGGTCGCGGGCGATCTGCGGGCCACCACCGACTACCGCTCGGTGATCGGCGAACTCCTCCAGCGGCGCTGCGGCTTCGGCTCCCTCGACGACGTCTTCCCGGGCGTCGCACCGTCCCGTTTCGGGCTGGCCGCCGCGCGATAGCCCTCCGGATCGCCGAAGGGCCGGCACTCCCCTGGCAGGGAGCGCCGGCCCATCTCGGGTGGAGCGGTGGATCAGCGGCCGGCGGCGGTGCGGCGCTTCGACCAGATGTCGAAGGCGACCGCGGCCAGCAGGACCGCGCCCTTGACCAGCATGACCGTCTCGGAGGCCGCGCCGATCAGGATCATGCCGTTGTTGATGACACCCATGATCAGGCCGCCGGTGATGGCACCGACCACCTTGCCGACACCGCCCTGGACCGCGGCGCCACCGATGAAGGCGGCCGCGATGGCGTCCAGCTCGAAGCTGTTACCGGCGGTCGGGTTGGCCTGGTTCAGCCGGCCCGCGAAGATCAGGCCGGCCAGCGCGGAGAGCACGCCCATGTTCACGAAGAGCCAGAACAGCACCGACTTGACCTTGACGCCGGAGAGCGTCGCGGCCTGCAGGTTGCCACCGATCGCGTAGATCTGCCGGCCGAAGACGGCCCGGTTCGTCACCAGGGTGTAGCCGACGACCAGGACGGCGAGCAGGATCAGCACCCAGGGCATGTTGCGGTACCGGGCCAGCTGCACGATCACGAACATCACCAGCACGGCCGGGATGACCGCCTTGACGATGAAGAGCCACAGCGGGTCGACGACCTGGTTGTACGCGACCCGGCCGGCGCGGGCGCGCCACTGGGTGAACACGATGGCGACCACGACGAGCAGGCCGACGATGATGCTGAACAGGTCGGCGCCGCCGAGCGCGTTACCGAGGCCGATGTTGCCGAGGAAGCCGTCGGTGAAGCCGTTCGCCAGGTTCCGGACCGGGTCCGGGAACGGGCCGATGCCCTGGTTGCCCAGGATCTTGTAGGTGACGGCCCGGAACAGCAGCATGCCGGCGAGCGTGACGATGAAGGCGGGGATGCCGAAGTACGCCACCCAGAAGCCCTGCCACGCGCCGATCAGCGCACCGAAGAGCAGCGTGAGGACCAGGGCGATCGGCCACGCCACGTCGTGCTGGACCATCAGCACCGCGGCGAACGCGCCCGTCGCACCGACCACCGAGCCGACCGAGAGGTCGATGTGCCCGGCGATGATGATCAGGATCATGCCGATCGCGAGGATCAGCACGTACGAGTTCTGCACGATGATGTTGCTGATGTTCTGCGGGGCGAGCAGGTCACCGTCGGTGAGGATGGTGAACAGCACGATGATCGCCGCGAAGGCGATGTAGATACCGCTCTGCTTCAGGTTGAGGTTGAAGCCGCTCTTCTTGCCGGGCGCCTGAGCCGGCTGCTTGCCGACCGCGAGGTCCGCGTTGGTGGGTGCGACCGTCACGGCGCGACCTCCTGTTCTTCCTTCGTCATGAGAGTCATCAGGGACTCCTGCGTCGCCTCGGCGCGCGCCACCTCGCCGGTGATCCGTCCGGCCGAGAGGGTGTAGATGCGGTCGCAGATCCCGAGCAGTTCGGGGAGCTCCGAGGAGATGACCAGAACGGCCTTACCCTCGTCCGCGAGCCGGTTGATGATCGTGTAGATCTCGTACTTCGCGCCGACGTCGATACCGCGTGTCGGCTCGTCCAGGATGAGCACGTCCGGGTTGGTGAAGATCCACTTCGAGAGTACGACCTTCTGCTGGTTACCGCCGGAGAGCTTGCCGACGACCGCCTCGACGGTCGGCGCCTTGATGTTCATGCTGGCCCGGAACTCGTCCGCGACCTTGTGCTCCTCGTTGCCGTCGACCCAGCCCCGCTTCGCGAGCTTGCCGAGGGCGGCGGCGGAGATGTTGCGCTTGATGTCCTCGATCAGGTTGAGGCCGTAGCGCTTGCGGTCCTCGGTCGCGTACGCGAGGCCGTGCTTGATGGCCTCCTGCACCGACCGGGCCTGGATCTCCTTGCCGTCCTTGACCAGGCGACCGGAGATGTTCACCCCGTACGAGCGGCCGAAGACGCTCATCGCGAGCTCGGTGCGCCCGGCGCCCATCAGGCCGGCCAGGCCGACGATCTCGCCCCGGCGCAGCGTCAGGTTCGCCTTGTTGACCAGCGCCCGGTCCGGCTGGGTCGGGCTGAAGACGGTCCAGTCCTCGATCCGCAGGACCTCGTCGCCGATGGTGGAGTCGTGCTCCGGGTACCGGTGCTCCAGGTCCCGGCCGACCATGCCCGAGATGATCTTGTCCTCGGTGAGCTTCGCGGTCTCCTCGGTCCAGATGGTCTTACCGTCCCGCAGGATGGTGACCCGGTCCGAGATGCTCATCACCTCGTTGAGCTTGTGCGAGATGATGACGCAGGTGATGCCCTCGTCCCGCAGCCCGCTCAGCAGTCCGAGCAGGTGGGCCGAGTCGTCGTCGTTCAGCGCCGCGGTGGGCTCGTCCAGGATCAGCAGCTTGACGTCCTTGGAGAGCGCCTTGGCGATCTCGACGAGCTGCTGCTTGCCGACGCCCAGGTTGATGACCGGGGTGACCGCGCTCTCCGCCAGACCCACCCGGCGCAGCAACTCGTCGGCGGCGGCGTTGGTCTTGTTCCAGTCGATCCAGCCGCCCTTGGCCTGCTCGTTGCCGAGGAAGATGTTCTCGGCGATGGAGAGGTTGCCGGCGAGCGCGAGCTCCTGGTGGATGATGACGATGCCCTTGTGCTCGCTGTCCCGGATGCCCGAGAACTGGCAGGTCTCACCGTCGTACTCGATGGAGCCGTCGTAGGTGCCGGTCGGGTAGACCCCGGAGAGCACCTTCATCAGGGTCGACTTGCCGGCCCCGTTCTCGCCGCAGATGGAGAGGATCTCGCCCCTGCGGACTTCAAGGTTGACGTCCTGCAACGCCTTGACGCCCGGGAACGTCTTGGTGATGCCTGACATCCGAAGGATGGTGTCAGTCATGTGGGACCCTCCTTGGGCCGCTAAGGAGAGAACCGAGCCCCGCCCGCTGGGGTCGGGCGGGGCTCGGAGCTAGATCACTTCAGGTCGGCCTCGGTGTAGTAACCCGAGTCGATGAGCTCCTTCTGGTAGTTGCTCTTGTCGACGATGACCGACTCGAGCAGCATCGACGGAACGACCTTCTTGCCGTTGTCGTAGTCCGTGGTGTTGTTCGTGGTGGGGGTCTGGCCCTTCAGGATGGCGTCGGCCATCGAGACGGTGGTCTTGGCCAGCTCGCGGGTGTCCTTGTAGATGGTGGAGTACTGCTCACCCGCGATGATCGACTTGACCGACGCCTTCTCGGCGTCCTGGCCGGTCACGATCGGGTACGCCTGCGAGGAGGTGCCGTAACCGGCGCTCTTCAGGGCGGAGAGGATACCGATCGAGATGCCGTCGTACGGCGAGAGGACGCCGTCGACCTTGGTGCCGCTCTTGTAGGTGGAGGTCAGCAGACCCTCCATGCGCTTCTGCGCGGTGGCCGGGTCCCAGCGCAGCGTGGCGACGGTCTTGAAGTCCTTCTGACCGGACTTGACGACCAGGGTGCCCTTGTCGATGTACGGCTGCAGAACGCTCATCGCGCCGTTGAAGAAGAACGTCGCGTTGTTGTCGTCCGGCGAGCCGGCGAAGAGCTCGATGTTGAACGGGCCGGTCTTGCTGCCCGCCGAGCCGTCCGCGTTCAGCAGGCCGAGGCCGGTGATCAGCGAGGTGGCCTGCTGGATGCCGACCTTCTCGTTGTCGAACGTCGCGTAGTAGTCGACGTTCGCGCTGTCGCGGATCAGGCGGTCGTACGCGATGACCGGGATGTTGGCGGCCTTCGCGCTGTCCAGCTGGCTGGTGATCGCGGTGCCGTCGATCGAGGCGATGATCAGGAGCTTGGCACCCTTGGTGATCTGGGTGTCCAGCTGCTGGGTCTGGGTCGGGATGTCGTTCTCCGCGTACTGGAGGTCGACCTTGTAGCCCAGGGCCTCGAGCTGCTTCTTCACGTTGTCACCGTCGGCGACCCAACGCTCCGAGGACCGGGTCGGCATGGTCACGCCGACCAGGGCGCCGGTGTTGTCCGTGCTCGTCGACGTCTTCTCGCTGGTCTTCTCGCTGGACCCGCAGGCGCCCATCGTGGCGACCAGGGTGGCAGCGGTGAGGACCGCCGCGATCCGTGGGTATTTCATGGTGAAACTCCTCTTTGAGCGTTGGTGTTACAGAGGGCGGGCCAGGCGGTGGTACGCCTGGTTCCACCGCACCCGGTCGGCGAAGTCGTCGGTCGTGGTGCGGCCATCGATGAGCAGGAGCTCGGTCTGGGCCATGGTGGCGAAGTCCCGGAGGACCTCCGCTCCGACGGCCTGGGTGAGCACGGTGTGGTGCGGGCCCCCGGCCGTCAGCCAGCACTCGGCCGACGTCGACAACGACGGCGCAGGCTTCCACACGGCACGGGCGACTGGCAAGTTGGGCAGCGGCTCGTCCGGCGTGACCACGTCGATCACGTTCGCGACGAAGCGGAACCGCTCGCCGAGGTCGGCCAGGCCGATCACCACACCCGGGCCCGGGGTGGCGTCGAAGACCAGGCGGACCGGGTCCTCGCGGCCGCCGATGCCGAGCGGGTGGATCTCCAGCTTCGGCTTACCCGCGGCGATCGTCGGGCACACCTCCAGCATGTGCGCGCCCAGGATCTTGGGCTCACCGGGGCCGAAGTGGTAGGTGTAGTCCTCCATGAACGAGGTGCCGCGGCCGGTGCCGGCGCCCATCGCCTTGATCGTGGCGAGCAGGACGGACGTCTTCCAGTCGCCCTCGCCGCCGAAGCCGTAACCGTCGGCCATCAGGCGCTGCACGGCCAGGCCGGGGAGCTGGCGCAGCCCGCCGAGGTCCTCGAAGTTGGTGGTGAACGCGCCGAACCCGCCGTCGGTCAGGAACCGCCGCAGACCGGCCTCGATCCGCGCGCCGTAGCGCAGCGATTCGGCACGCTCGCCCAGCAGCTCGGGCGCGATGTCGTAGGTCTCGCGGTACTCGTCGATGAGCGCGTCGATCGTCTTCTCGTCGACCGCGTCGACCACCTCGACCAGGTCGTTCACACCGTACGTGTTGACCGAGACGCCGAAGCGCAGCTCGGCCTCGACCTTGTCGCCCTCGGTGACCGCGACGTCGCGCATGTTGTCGCCGAAGCGGGCCAGGCGCAGCGTCCGCATCCGCTGCAGGCCGGTCGCCGCCTTCGCCCAGCCCTCGACCCGCGCCTGCACGGCGGGGTCGGAGGTGTGCCCCGCGACCGTCTTGCGCGGCACGCCGAGGCGGGCCTGGATGAACCCGAACTCCCGGTCGCCGTGCGCGGCCTGGTTGAGGTTCATGAAGTCCATGTCGATGGACTCCCACGGCAGCGACACGTTGTGCTGGGTGTGCAGGTGCAGCAGCGGCTTGCGCAGCGCGTCCAGGCCACCGATCCACATCTTCGCCGGCGAGAACGTGTGCATCCAGGCGATCACGCCGATCACGTCCGGGTCGGCGTTCGCCTCCAGCATGGTCTGCTTGATCGCGCCCGAGTCGGTCAGGACCGGCTTGGTGATCAGCTCGGCGGTGAGGCCGCCGGCCAGGGTCCGCTGGATCTCGGCGGACTGGTCGGCCACCTGCTGGAGGGTCTCCGGGCCATAGAGGTGCTGGCTACCGGTGAGAAACCAGATCTGCGGTTTCATCGGTTTTTCCTTTGAGGTTGTGAAAAAATCAGCGGTTCTCGGTGGCTCGTCGCGGGATGACGTCAATCCACAACCCACACATACCAGGGACGGTCCCGCCGGAAGATCTGTTCATCTCATGGCACATCGCGTCACGACGCGTCGAGGCGCCCCGGACGCCGGTGGCGTGGGCGGCGCTCTGCTCGACGACGCGCATGAGGTGTACCTCCACGAGGGGAGCCGAACGGTGGCAGCGGCCACACTCCGGCGGGAGAGCCCTAGTGTTATCGCTAACAATTCTCGTGTCAACGCGCCGTCTGCAACAACGCGGTAACGGCCGTTTAACCCGGCGCGGACCACACCGGAAACACCCCACTCCCGGCTACGCCGGTCGCGTCTGTCCCGGATTCTGCTCCACACCTCGAAGATCGGCCACCCCGGTCGCCAGTTGCGCCTTTTTCCGGTACGCCCGGAGCAGGGTCTTCCTGCCGCCCCGCCCGAACCGGCGGATGAGCGAGGTTCGACCCCACCGCGCGCACCCGTGAGCGGGCGCGCCGCCCCCGAGCACCTTTTGAGCGCGGTGGAGACGCCGTCGGGCGTACGGGAAAAGCCCCGGCCGCGAGAAGGAGCCGGGGCAGTGACCTCGAGTGACCGGAAGGCCGCCGTGGGTCAGACGGACGGCGGGGTGACGCTCTGCCGGACGACCAGCTGGGCCGGGACGACGACCTGGTCGGCGGTGGCGGGCTCGTCGTGGATCTGGCCGAGCAGCAGGGTGAGAGCCGCGCGGGCCACGTCGCCGAACCCCTGGCGGACCGTGGTCAGGGGCGGGATGAAGAAGGCGGCCTCGGGTACGTCGTCGAAACCGACCAGGCTCACGTCGTGCGGCACCCGGCGGCCGCGCTCGTGCAGGGCGCGCAGCACACCGAGCGCGAGGTGGTCGTTGGCCGCGAAGACCGCGGTGACCTCGGGCATCCGGGCCAGCATCTGACCGGCACGGTAGCCCTCGGCGGCCGACCAGTCGGCGCTGAGCAGCGGCGGGATCTCGGCGCCCGCCTCCTCCAGGGTCTGCCGCCAGCCCTGGATGCGGCCCGCCGAGTCGAACCAGTCGGTCGGGCCGGAGACGTGCCAGACGGTCTGGTGCCCGGCCTCCAGCAGATGCCGGGTCGCGGCCCGGGCGCCGGCCACCTGATCCACCGTGACCAGGGCGCGGCCGCCGGCCGGATCGCCGTCGATGAAGACCACCGGGACGTCGGCGGGGATCTCCGCGAGGGCCTCGGCGGCGGACGCGGTCTGTGCGATCACCACCAGGCCGGCCACCCGCTGGTCCAGGTGACGCTCGACCACCGCCCCTATCGAGTCGCGGTCCAGCTCGCGGACGCTGCCGACGCTCACCGCGAACCCGGCGTCCGCGGCGGCCTGCTCGAACTCGGTCAGCATCGAGGCCGGACCGTAGAGCGTGCTGTTCCGCGCGACCACGCCGATCAGCTGGGACCGGCCGGTGACCAGGGCACGGGCCGCCCGGTTGGGACGATAGCCCAGCTCGGCGATGGCGGCACGGACCCGTATCCGGGTCTGCTCCTTGACGTTCGGATGATCGTTGAGGACGCGCGAGACGGTCTGGTGCGACACACCGGCGAGCCGGGCCACATCCGTCATGGCCGGACTACGGGTTCCCCTGGGCTCCAACTTGCGCACCTCGCCGTGTCGAGTTGTCATGGAGAGTAACGGGTCAACCGCACACTCCGATGTGCGAAAATGTTATCGATAACAATCCCATTGCGCGAGCCCCGCACGGGCGTTGGGTGACGGCACGTACGCTCGGCAGCGATGGACGCGTCACCGACCCCCGCCAACCTCGTCGTTCTCGGCACCGCGGACGACGAGGGCTTCACGTCCCTGCGCCGCCCCGCACGGCCGCGCGCCGAACGATACGAGATCGGCCGTGGCCTGCGCGACCGGTCCCCCCGCGCGGACATGGCGCACTGGAGGCCACCGGCCGGCCGGCCCGACCCGGTGAGCCAGGTCGCCGCGTCGCACGAGGGACGTCTGCCCTGGCTGGTGCCGGTCCGGGTGGGCCGGATGATCGCCAGTCCGTACACGTTCCTGCGCGGCACCGCGGGCCTGATGGCCGACGACTTCGCCGGGCTGCCGCACACCGGCATCACCCCGGTGATCTGCGGCGACGCCCACCTCGGCAACTTCGGCTTCTACGCCTCCCCGGAGCGCGAGCTGGTCTTCGACCTCAACGACTTCGACGAGGCGCACCCCGGCCCGTGGGAGTGGGACCTGCGCCGGCTGGTGGTCAGCGTGCACGTGGCCGGGCGGGTGAACGGGTTCCGGGAGAGCTCCTGTGAGGACGCGGTACAGCACTGCGTCGAGGAGTACCGCGAGCAGATCGCGCACCTCTCCGGCCGTCCGCTGCTGGCCCGCTCGTTCGACCAGCTCGGCGTGGACGCAATGCGGTCGGCGGCGAGCCGGGCCAGCTTCCGGGACGAGATCGAGCGGGCCGCGCGGCGGGCCCGGCGCCGGACCAGCGACCGGGCGCTGCCCCGCTTCACCGAGCGGCGCGACGGCACCCGGCGCCTGGTCGAGGAGCCACCGGTGATCACCCGGCCCACGGACCAGGAGCGGGAGCAGCTGGAGGAGGCCCTGGACGGGTACCTCAACACGCTCAAGCCGCACTGGGCGCGGATCCTCGGCGGCTACCGGATCGTCGACGTCGCGCACAAGGTGGTCGGCGTCGGGTCGGTGGGGTTGCGGGCGTACGTGGCGCTCTGCGAGGGAAGTGACCCCGAGGACGTGGTGTTCCTCCAGCTCAAGCAGGCCCGCCGGTCGGTGGTGGCGAAACACCAGCACGGCGCGCTGGCCTGGCACCGGCATCAGGGACAGCGCGTGGTGGAGTATCAGCAGGCCCTGCAGACGGTCAGCGATCCGCTGCTCGGGTGGACCACGGTCGGCGAGCATCAGTACTACGTACGCCAGTTCCGCGACATGAAGGGCGCGATCGTCGTCGAGGACATCAACGCCGGTGCGCTCGCCGACTACGCGGGGATCTGCGGCTACCTGCTCGCCAAGTCGCACGCCCGGACCAGCGGCGCCTCGATGATCGCCGGGTACGTGGGCGGCAGCGACAAACTGGACGAGTCGCTGGGCAGGTTCGCCCGGTCGTACGCGGATCAGGTGGAACGCGACCACGCGGCCCTGGTCGCGGCGGTCAAACGCGGCGCCCTCCCGGCGGAGGCCCCGGCATGAACGACCGCACCGGGTGGCACCCGGCGCAACCGCGGAACGGTGTCACGGGGAGAGGAACGGTATGAGCGGCGTGATCCCGCTGGAGTCCGCGGCGTTGCGGGAGTTCTGGACCGAACGGCACCTGTGCACGCTCACAACCCTGCGTGCGGACGGGTCGCCGCACGTGGTCGCGGTCGGCGCCACGCTGGACCCGGTGGCCGGGATCGCGCGGGTCATCTCGTCGGGGGGCTCGGCGAAGGTCCGGCACGTTCTCCGCGGTCAGGAGCGGGTGGCGATCTGCCAGGTCGACGGGCGGCGGTGGAGCACGGTCGAGGGTCTCGCGGTGATCCGCGACGAGCCGGCGGCGGTCGCCGAGGCGGAGCGGTGGTACGCGTCCCGCTACCGCACCCCGCGCCCCAACCCGGCCCGGGTGGTCATCGAGGTGACGGTGACCCGGGTGCTGGGCTCGGCCGCCCTGGCGTAACGGCGCTTCAGCCAGGCACCCGCGAGCACCAGCAGGACGACGGTGACCAGCGGGGCTCCGGGGAACTTGGCGAACCGGGCCAGGCCGCTGCCGTCGGAGAGCACCGAGAAGGAGAGCATGATCGCCAGCCCCATGATCACCTTGGTGCGGTGGGTGGTCGCGGCGAGGATGGCCAGCGGCCAGGTCAGGTACCAGGGGTGGATCGCCGGGGCGAACGCCACCACGGCGGCGAGGGCCAGCCCGGCGCCGTGCAGGGCGGCCCGGGCCGGGGCGTGGTCGCGCAGCGCCCGGACCCAGAGCAGGACCAGCGTCACGGCCAGCGCGGCGAGGGCGATCAGACGCAGTGCGGGTACGGCGTCGAACCCGGGCACGAACGGCTCGCCGAGGTAGGTCAGCGTCATCCCGATCGCGGTCGGCAGCGAGGTGAACTGGATCAGCGTGTCGCCCGCCGCGAGCCCGGCGATCCACCCGAACCCGAGCCCGCTCGCCCCGGTGACCCCGGCGAAGGCGGCACCCGCTCCCACAGCGACGGCGAGTCCGGAACGGATCAGTCGCTGCCAGTCCACCGTGGCCCCGTCCCGGCCGGAACTGATCAGCCCGGAGCTGATCGGCCCGGACGGCGCGGGCGACGCGGGTGACCCGGGTGACCCGGGTGACCCGGGTGACCCGGGCGACGCGGGCGACCCGGGCGACGCGGGTGACGCGGGTGACGCGGACGGCATGGTGCGGCGGGGGCAGGCGCAGAGCAGGACGGCGAAGGGCAGGACCACGACGGCGACCGCCTTGACCGCGACGGCCAGCCCGAGCAGCACCCCGGCGGCGAGCACCGCGGGGAGACGGCGCGGATGGCGGGCGGCCAGGGCCAGCCCCGAGACGACCAGGCCGAGCATCACCGCGTCGTTGTGCGGGCCGCCGATCAGGTGCGCGCCGACCAGCGGCCCGGCCAGCGCGACCCAGAGCGCCCGGGACGGGTCCACCCCGCAGCGGCGGGCGAGCACCGGCAGGCCGGCGGCGACGGCGAGGAGCCCGGCCAGGGCCAGCAGCCGGAACAGCACCAGGGCCGGGGTCAGCGCCCCGGCGATGGCGATCACCCCGGTGGCGATCACCCCGGCGGCGGCAGTCACCCCGGCGGCGGCGAGGACGAAGAGCGGACCGTACGGCGCCGGGGTGTCCCGCCAGATCGGGGAGACCGTGCCGAGCCACGTGCAGGCGCCCGCCGCGACGCCGTACTCGTACGGGCTCACGCCGTTCCGGAACATCTCACCCTGGCACGCGTACGAGAAGAAGTCCCGGCTGCCGACCGGCGGCAGGAACAGGAACGGAGCGCTCCACAGCGCCAGCGTGCCGAGTGTCCAGCGGACGCCGGGGTCGCGATCCCGGCCGGACCACCACGCGTACCCCTGCAGTGCGGTACCCACCAGCCAGAGCGACAGGACCGCCCCGCCGAACGGGGCGGCGAGGATCCTGGCCGGGGTGGCGACCAGGTCGGCGTCCGGCCACGCGCCGCCGAGCAGGGCGGCCGCGGCCAGGAGCAGTGATCCCCCGAGGCCGAGCAGGCGGAGGGTCGTCGCCGGCATCGGCCGGTGGCGGCGGTAACGGGCGAACGCCGGACCGGGTGCGCTCACGCCGCGGCCGCCGTGCGCAGCGTGACCCGCCCCGGGGACGCGGTGCCGAGCACCTCGGCGTAGTGGTGCAGGAGCTGGTCGCCGACCACGGCCCAGCTCCGGCCCGCGATCGCGGCGCGGCCGCCGGCACCGAGGCGGCGGCGCAGCGCGGGGTCGGCGGCCAGATGCCGGACCGCGTCGGTGAAGCCGCCGGACTCGTGCGGCGGCACCAGGAAGCCGGTCTGACCGGGATTGACCAGGTCGAGCGGGCCGCCCTTGGCCGGCGCGACCACCGGGACGCCGCTGGCCATCGCCTCCTGCACGGTCTGCCCGAAAGTCTCGAACGGCCCGGTGTGCGCGAACACGTCCAGGCTCGCGTAGATCCGGGCGAGCTGGTCGCCGTGCCGGGCGCCGAGGAACGTCGCCGCGGGCAGCGCACGGCGCAGCTCCGCCCGGGCCGGGCCGTCACCGACGATCACCAGGCGTACCCGCGGCATCTTGGAGACCGCGGCCAGCAGGTGTACCTCCTTCTCCACGGCGAGCCGTCCGACGAAGCCGACCAGTACCTCGTCGCCGGGGCAGAGCGCCCGGCGGATGCCGTCGCTGCGCCGGTCCGGGTGGAACCGCACGTCGTCGACGCCCCGGCGCCAGAGGTGGACGCGCTCCACCCCGTGCCGCTGGAGCGCCCGCACCGATGCCGTGGAGGGCGCGAGGGTCCGGGTCGCGGCGTTGTGCAGACGCCGGATCCAGTGCCACGAGGCCTGCTCGCCATAGCCGAGATTCCGGGCCCTGGCGTACGCGGCGACATCGGTCTGATAGACCGCGACCGAGGGCAGCGAGAGTGACCGGGCGGCGGCCTGGGCCCACGCGCCCAGCACGAACGGGCTGGCCAGGTGGACCACGTCGGCGCGGTGCCGCCTGATCGCCGTGCGGAGCGCCGGGAGCGGCAGGCCGAGGCGGATCTGCGGATACCCGGGCATCGGGACCGAGGGGATCCGCACCACCGGGTAGGGCGGCGCGGCGGCGACCGGCCCGGGGGCGGGCACGGGCGCGATGACGATCGGCTCGTGACCGGTACGGATCAGATGCTCCGCAGTCCGTACGACCGAGTGGGCGACGCCGTTGACGTCCGGCGCGAACGACTCTGTGACCAGCGCGATGCGCATGCACCCAGGGGAAGCGGAGGCCGGGGCCATCGGGAGACACACATGTGAAGCAGGGCGGAACGGTGGCTGACAATACTGATGTTCACCTCTGCGCCACTGTTCCGCCCGGCGCCCCTGTTCAGCCCCCGCTTCCCTGTTCAGCCCCCGCTTCCCTGCTCAGCCCCCGCTTCCCTCTTCAGTTCGGCGCACCCGGGCGAATTGTCGGCTTAATGCTGTGAACCCGGGACCCGGCTTTACTTGCGGAACCGTCGATTGCCATGATCACCCGGTGACACCGACCCCCGGAACCGCGCGACTGCTGGCGGACTTGGGGAACCTCCCGGGTCTGCTGCCCCGCACGGACCAGGGCTTCCCCCCGACCATCACCTGGGACGACGGGCCCAGCGGGTGGTCCGCGGCCCGGCACCTGGCCGGTGTGGGCTACGCGGTCACCGATCCCTTCTGGGGTGGCGCGCTCGCCGACGTGTACGACCTGGAGCCCTGCGTGTTCCAGCGGGTCCTGCGTCCGCAGACGGCCGCCCTGCTCTACCTGCACGCCCCCGAGGCGGACGACCCGGCGGGCGACAGCGGCCTGGCCCAGCGGGTGTTCGCGGCCGACCTGCCGGGCGAGGGTTACCTGCCGAACAGCCTCGAGGACGAGCTGGCGGTGCACCTGCTGCTGGGCGAACTCAGCCACGACGAGGAGTGCGACTTCGGCGGCGACGCCCTCTTCGAGGCGATGGGTGCCTCGGTCCGTCGCACGTTCGGCGGCCGCCGGCGCCTCTTCGAGATCGCCCGCCGCGTCGTCATCTGACCCCGCCCGCAGGTGGTCGTCATCCGACCCCACGCGCGGGTAGTCGTCATCCGACCCCACGCGCGGGTAGTCGTCATCCGGCCTCACCCCGCGGGTAGTTGTCATCCGACCCCGCCCGCAGGGACAAGAACGGCGGCGGGTGGGGGTCCCCGCCGCCGCCTCTCGTCCCGGCCTCGGCGCCCTGTCCGCCAAGCGCCCGGCGTATCGGGGGGACTGCCGGGCGGTCGTCTTTCGGGCGCGGGAACAGCCGCTGTCGCGTGGGGGCCGCGGCCGCCGGCCGGGGAGTTCCGGACTCGGTCCTTCGTGGACCGGGCACCCATCAACCGTGCCACGCGAATCGCCGAGATCCGCAACCGTGGGCGGTGTCCTTCGCCACGTTCCGTCACCTGATCGGGGTCGCCCGCACGTTCTCCTCATCCTGAAAACGACCTTAAGAAGTGCTTAATTCGACGCGGCCCCCGTTACCCCCGGAAGCCGCACCGGGTTGATGACCACGGGGTTCGCGGAACACGCCGTAAACGCTCCGAAATTTCCGGGTATTCACAGCTCACCACATTGAACCGGCCGCACCGGGCCGACGTACTCCCCCGTGACCGAGGACTCCCGGCGGGCTGCGGCGCCGGGGCGGTCACCGGGCGCGCGGCTCACGCGTTCCGGCCGAGGGGGACCCGCAGGGCGGTGGCGCACTGCGCAAATCCGTGATTAACCTTCCACATCCTTCACGTGGAGTAGGGGTTGATCCGGGAGCGCGTCGGGCGGCACCGGGGGGCGCGGAGGTGGATCAGGTGAGGACGGTGGCGCAGATGCGGCGGAGGGCCGGCGGGACGATTCCCGGCCATGACGGAGCCGTGTCATGAGCTTCGAGGATGACGAGTACTGGGATGACGAGTATTCCGAATACTCGATGATGCCGAAACACGCGGTGATCCAGCAGACGCATTACGAGAAGCGCACCGCTCCGGACCCGATCATCCCCACCAGCCGCACCGACACGGAGAGCGACGAACTCGCCGCGCGGCGCGCGCGTAAGGCCGCCAAGCAGCCCTTCGACGACCAGCGCCCGAGCTGGCTCGACGACCCCGACTTCTCGCCGGTCGACACCTCGGTCGAGAACCTGGCCGGATCGTACTTCGACGACATCGACTTCAACCGGCCCGAGCTCGGCATCGACTTCGACAAGCCGGACTTCCCGATCGTGGATCCGGCCGCCCGGAACAACCCGGAGCGCCAGCGCCGCACCCGGCCCGCGCAGCCGGACCGGTACGGTGCCCGCGCCCGCGACAAGGCCAAGCGCGAGGAGTCCCGCGACTCCCGTGCCCCCCGCGATCCGCGCGACATCCGGGATCCCCGGGAGACCCGCGACGTCCGGGATCCCCGCGGTGAGGCTCGCGACCCCCGCCAGGAGGAGAACCGGGAACGCGCCCGCTGGGCGGAGCAGGACACCCCGCGCCGCGACCGCCGTGACGATGTCCGCCGGGAGGATGTCCGGCGTGACGATGTGCGCCGTGAGGATGTCCGGCGCGAGGATGTCCGGCGCGAGGATGTCCGGCGCGAGGACGACCGGTGGGAGGGCGACCGCTGGGACGACGACCGGGGTTCGCGTGACCGCCGGCGTACCGCGGAGAGCCGTCCGGACGGCCGCTGGGACGACGGTGCCGACGTCCGCCGGCAGCCCCGGCCCGACGAGCGGCCCGGTTCCCGCCGGCCCGCCGACCGGGACGACGACTACGGTTCGCAGCGCCGTTCCGAGGCCGCCCGGTACGAGGACGACCGCGGCCGCGGCTCGATCTCCCAGCCCTGGGAGGAGGACGACTTCGGCCCGATCCGCCCGGTCGGGGGACGCCGTCCCCGCCGGGACGAGGACGAGCTGCGCCGTACCGGCCCGCCCCGCCGCGACGACCGGGCCACCACCGGGCGTGCCCAGGTGCCGTCCCGCGACGACCGGGTACGCGACGACCGGGACCGTTACCGCGACGAGGACGAGCGCTACTACGAGCGCCGTCGCGACGCCGACATGCCCGCCGCGGCCTCGGCGTCCGTGCCCGGCACCAGGGACGACGAGCGCCTCGACGCCGACACCCGCCGCCCGGCCGTGCAGCCGTCGCGCCGCGAGGAGTGGGCGGAGGACGAGTGGGAGACCGGTCGCCGCTCCGGCCGCGAGCGTGACGAGCGGTCCGAGCCGGTCGTGCTCGACGGCGAGTACTACGAGACGACGCCCGTCGAGGCTCCGTCCGCGGCCGCCCCGGCCGAGGAGATCGAGGACGACCGGAAGCCCCGCGTGCTCCGGCGCGCGGATCCGCCCGTACCCCCGAAGGCGGTCAACAAGGCCGCGCCGCCGCCCACGCCGCGCGTGATCAAGACCGAGCCTCCGGTGACCCCGCGGGTCGTCACCGCTCCGCCCCGGGTTGCGGGACCCTCCACCGAAATTCCGGGTACGCAGGGAGAACCCACCCACGGAACCGGGGCGGACACGGCGCCCCCGGTCACCCCCACGGCACCCCGCGGCGACGGCGAGCCGGCCGGCGCCTCGCGGGCGGCCAGCCCGCAGCCCGGCGGTCCGGAATCGACCGGCCCGCAGTCGGCCGGCCCCCGGTCCGGCGAGCCCGAGGGCGCTCCCGCTCCGGCCGCCGCCCCCAAGGACGGCGCTGCCCAGAGTGGTACCGCCCAGAGTGGTCCTGCCCAGCCGGGCTCTTCACAGGGCGCTTCGTCCCCGTCCGCGCTGGCGGATGGGGCCGGTGGTCCGGCAGGACCGGGTACCGCCGACGGCGGGCCCGGAGCCACCGGGCCCGGGCGACCCGCGCCCGGCACGGACGGACGCTCCAGGCCTCCCGCCGCCGGCCCTGCCCCGCACCCCGCGGGTCCTGCCGCACGTCCCGCGGGTCCTGCCGGTCCTGCCGCACGTCCCGCCGGTCCTGCCGCACGTCCCGCTGGTCCCGGAGCGCCGGGTGGTCCGGGAGTGCCGGGCGGTCCCGGTGCACCGGGTGGGGTGAGCCCCGCCGCGGCCGCCCGGGCCGGTGGTCCGGGGGATGTCCGGGGCGGGGCGCCCGGGGCGTACCCGAACGGGCGTCCCGGAGCGGGTGGGGAGCCCGGACCGGGAGTCCCGCACCAGCGCACCAACCGCGGTCCGCGTACCGCACACGTCGTTCTCTCCGACTCCGACGCCCCGTGGGCGATCGTCCCGGACAGCGGCCCGGGCCGTGGTCCCGGCGTGCGCCCCGTCGTGCCCGGCGGCCAGCCCGGCCAGCAGGTCCCGCCCGGCCAGCAGGTCCCGCCCAACGGGTGGGGCGCGCCGGGTCAGCCCGGCGGACATCCGCAGGCTCCCGCCGGTGGCCGTCCTCCGCAGCAGTCCCCCGGCCAGCCCTCGATCCCGGGCCAGCAGTTCCCGGGCCAGCCTCCGGTCCCGGGCCAGGCCCCGATCCCGGGTCGGCCCCCAGTCCCGGGTCAGCAGTTCCCCGGGCAACCGGTTCCCGGACAGCAAGCCCCGGGCCAGCCGCTCCCGATCCAGCCGATGCAGGGTCAGCCGACACCTGCCCGGCAGGTTCCCGGCTCGCCGCGGCCGGTCGCTCCCCCGCCGGGGTGGGCGCCGACGGGCGAGGTACCGGGTGCGAACGGCCCGGTCTCGCCGGCTGCCGGTGCGCCGGGAGGCCAGCCTCAGGCGCCCCTCGGTCACCCCGGTCCGGTCCAGACAGGTCCCGGTCCGGTCCAGACAGGTTCCGGTCCGGTCCAGACAGGTTCCGGTCCGGTCCAGACAGGTTCCGGTCCGGTCCAGGCGGGTCCCGGCCCGGTCAGCCCGGCGCAGGCTGGGCCGGCGCAGGCCGTTCCCGGTCAGGGACGTCCGGCGCAGGGGTCGGAACTCCCGCGCCGTCGTGCGGGCGTGCCTCCGCAGGCGGCTTCGGGCAGCACGTGGGACCCCTGGCACAAGCCCGCTCCGCCCGCGAAGCAGCCGGAACACACCAGCCGGCACGGCTCGCAGCAGGAGGAGCCGACCCGGCCCGTGTCTCCGGGCGCGTGGACGCAGCCTCAGCAGGGCGCCGCCCCGGCGCCCGAGGCGGCGCGACGCCCGCAGGAGGAGCCGACCTACGAGCTGAAGCGACCGGTTCCGCCCACTCAGGCCCGGCCCGGTGCCGCCGCGGAGGACCGCCCGGTCTCCCCGGCGGCACCTCGTCCGGTCTCCCCGGCGGCCGGTCAGCCGTTCCCGATGGCGGGCCAGCCGGTCTCCCCGGCGAGTCGGCCGGCCTCTCCGGCAGCGGACCGGCCCGTCTCGCCGGCGGCCGGACGGCCCGGGTCTCCGGCGGGCGCGCAGCGGGACGAGACGACCGTCGAGCAGCCGATGATGCAGCGGCCGGTCTCGCTGGCCCAGCCGTTCTCCCCGGCGCGACCCGGATCGCCCGCCCAGCCTGCTTCACCGGCCCAGCCCGTCTCGCCGGCACAGCCCGTATCGCCGGCACAGCACGGCTCGGCGGCCCAGCCCGTGTCACCCGCGTGGCACGGATCCGCTGCCCAGCCGGTGTCGCCCGCGCGGCACGGGTCGCCTGACCAGCCCGTTTCGGGTAGCGGCTGGCGTGACGCGGCCGCGGAGGAGGCGCCCTGGGGGCCGATGGCGGGCAAGCGGCCCACCCGGCCCACCGGCACCGACGACCCGCAGGCACGGGACGGCTCGACCGGCCAGAACCGGGCGGGCGAGCAGGGCGGGAGCGCCCGGCCGAGTTCCGCGCCGCCCGGGCCCGGCAAGGTGTGGCTGCCCGCGCCCAGGCCGGACGGGTACAACCCGGACGAGGGTGTCGTCAGCGCCGCGGAGGCCGGGCTCTCCGCGAGTGGACGGCCGACCGTGCCGCTGCGGGTACGCGAGGAGGACGGCTCCCGGGCCGTCCCGGCGCGGCCCGCGGAGGGCGCTCCGGACGGCGCGAAGGAGCAGGCCAACCCGTGGATGAACGGGCGGCCGGCGGCGGAACAGGACGAGTCCGCGCCGTACATGGACGCGGACGGGACCTGGCACAACCTCAAGCCGATCGCCAAGCTGGCGGTCTCCGGGCCGGACCAGGAGCCGCGGCGGTACACGGACACCGCGTTCGGCAGCGGCTGGTTCGTCGCGAAGGCGTCGGCGACCGAATCCGATCAGCCCAGCGATACCGGCGCGAGCAATACCGGCGCGAGCGATACCGGCACGAGCGATACCGGCACGAGCGACACCGACAGCGCGAACGGCCCGGCCATTTCCGGTGACCCGGCCGACGGCGGCGCGGTGAAGACGGACACCACCGACGAGACCGATGCCGGGGAGGAGACGCCGACCGCCGAACCCGGCACGGCGAGCGGAACCCCGGCCACCGGCGACGAGGCCGGCGACGGAGACACCGGCGGGAGCGGGCCCGTGGCCGAGGCGGAACCCGAGCCGGAGCCCGTCTCGCTCGGCGGGCAGCTCCCGCTCTCCGCGGCGGATCTGGACGCGATCCGCTGGCGTCTGGACGGCGCGACCCTCCGCGAGGTGGTCGACGACCGGGACGCCCTGCGTGACCTGGGCGAACGCCTCGACGGTCCGCTAGCCGACGAGGCGGACAACATCGTCAAGGCAGGGCTACTGAGCGTACGCGCGGAGGTGTACCGCCTCCTCGGGGAGCTGGGCATGGCCGCGGCGGCGAGCCGGCTGGCGCTGGCACACGCCGAGTCCGCGCAGGACGTGCAGTCGATGGTGATCGCGCAGGCCGAGCTGGCCCACGTGCTGCGGTTGCGCGGCGACTACATGGAGGCGGACCGGCTCTTCCAGCGGGCGATCGACGACCGGGTGCCGGCCGCGATCCGCAGCGTGGTGCACGAGAACGCCGGGCGGAGCTGCTTCGACCAGGGGCGGCACATGGAGGCGCTGGACCACTTCGCGCGCGCGATACGGCTCGGCACCCCGGAGGACACCGACCTGATCGAGCGGATCGGGGTCTGCCTCGAGGCGGTCTACATCCACGTGCTGCGGGACGGGTGGGGTCCCTATCCACGGCGTACCGGAAAGATCGTCGAACCGCTCGTGCCCGACGACGAGGCCGCGCCGCCGCCGGAAGCGGACGCCTTCACCGAGGTGACCGGGGAACGGCCGGTCGTCCGCCCGCGCTGATCACCGCCGGGCCATGAACGTGGTCCGGCTGGCTCTCCCGGCTTCAGAAATCCCCTTTCGTCAGCCACTGAGCCAGCCGGCCACACCCCGGCCCCTGAACCCGGCTGCCGGTCTCGTGTGGTCCACGGCGCCGCGGTCCGGCGATCCCGGGACGGCGCGCGGCGCGGACGGCACGGGCCGGGCGACGGACGGTAGGTGTGCACGACCAGCGCGGGTGCGCTCAGTGCAGGGCCGGGTTCGGGGTGGGGATCCGGTCGACGTTGTGGCGCTCGTGGGGCGCGGTGTGGGCCAGCGCGCTGCGGCCCCGGCCACCGGCCTTCGCGGAGTACAGGGCGGCGTCGGCGACCCGCTGGAGCTCGTCGGCGGTCGTCGCGTGCTGGGGCAGGACGCCGATGCCGATGCTCAGCTTCGGCGGGCCACCGGGCAGCCCCTCGGTGGCGGCCAGCGCGGCCCGGGCGCGGTCGGCGTACCGTAAGGCGGTTCTCGGCCCGGCCCGCAGCAGCACCGCGAACTCGTCGCCGCCCAGACGCGCCACCAGGCATGCGGCGCCGTCGGCGGCCTCGCGCAGGGCGTCGGCGACCGCCAGCAGGGCCCGGTCGCCGACCGCGTGACCCCACGTGTCGTTGATCTGTTTGAAGTGGTCCACGTCGACCATCAGCAGCGCGGCGGGCTCGCCGCCCGCGGTCGCCGACGCGACGGCCGTGCGCAGGCCGGTGTCGAAGGCGCGCCGGTTGGCGGCACCGGTCAGCGCGTCGGTGGTGGCCTGGTCCGCGAGGACCTCCAGGAGGCGGTCGTTGCGCTCGTTCAGCCCGGCGACGACCAGCGCGGTCATCGTCATGGCGACCGTCACCGCGATCCAGTCGTTCATCGCGTCGACGCCGGTCAGCACGGTGAACGCGACCAGCGCGTGCCCGCCGGAGATGGCCGCCACGTTGAGCGCGATCACCCGGCGCCCGAGGAACGACGCGGTGAAGAGCAGCGGCCAGAGGTAGAAGAGCTGGGCGCCGGTGCTGGCGTCGTGGGTGGCCAGGTTGAGTACGGTCACCACGCCGATGGAGAGGAACGGGACGATCAGCCAGAAGAGCCGGGGCAGCGCGGCCGGCCGGAACCAGCAGAGCAGGCCGGTCAGCGTGAAGACGACCGAGGCGAGGGCGAGCGTGACGAGCTGGCCGACCGGGTCGCCGAGCTTCATCAGGACCCCGGTGATCAGGTTGTACGGACCGGCCACCAGCATCAGGTAGGCGACCGACCGCGCGGCGCTCGGCTGATCACGGAGCTGGTACGGCAACGGCGCTCTCCTCAGGGTCCGACTCCCCCCATCGGCGCCGCCGCCCGAGATCTGAGCGCCTGAGCGTCACCCCGGCGCCGGGGTGCGGGCACGCGCCTCACCGACGGTCGGCCTGCCGTCACTCGGTGCGCAGCGCGACGACGGGGTCGAGCCGGCCCGCACGTTGGGCGGGCACCACCCCGAAGAGGATGCCGACCACGGCGGAGACCCCGAAGGCGAGCGCCATCGACCACCAGGTGAGCGCGGCCGGCACCGGGGTGAGCCGGTCGACCAGCAGCGCCGTGGAGCCGCCGAGCAGCATGCCGAGCACTCCCCCGACGGTGGTGAGCAGCACCGCTTCGAGGAGGAACTGCACGCCGATGTCGCGGGGCCGGGCGCCGACCGCCTTGCGCAGACCGATCTCCTTCGTACGCTCCCGGACCGAGACCAGCATGATGTTGGAGACGCCGACGCCACCGACCAGCAGGCTGATCCCGGCGATCGCGGCGAGCACCCCGGTCAGCACCCCGAGGATGTCCCCGAGCACACCGAGGATCTGCTCCTGGGTGACCGCGCTGAAGTCGGTGTCCGGGTGCCGGCGGACCAGTTCGGCGACGACCGCGGCGCTGAGCTCGCCGATCCGGTCCCGGTCCGGGGCGCGGATGGCGAGGCCGTCGATTCGGGCGGTGCCGAGCAGCCGTTGCGCGGCGGTCACCGGGACGTGCACCTCGCCGTCCCGGTCCACGCCGAGGCTCTGCCCGAGCGGTTCGAAGACGCCGATCACCCGGAACCGTACGCCGCCGATGCTGACCTGCCGCCCGACCGGGTCCCGGTCGCCGAAGAGGGTCCGGGCCACGCCGGCGCCGAGCACGGCCACCCGGCGGCCGGTGCTGACGTCGGTCCTGGTCAGGTAGGCGCCCCGGGCGAGCCGGCGGACGAAGACGCTCGGCGTGGTCTCGTAGACGCCCTGCATGCTGGCGAAACCGGACCGGGATCCGGCGCGCACCGTCTCACCGGAGGCGATCGTGACGGCCACCCGGGAGCGGTCCCCGACGACGCGGGTCACCGCGTCCGCGTCGTCGAGCGTGAGGGGCGAGCTGGTCGGTGCGGCTCCGGCCTGCAGTTTTCCGGGTACGACGATGAGCAGGTTGGACCCGAGCCCCTCGACCTGTCGTTCGATCTGCTGTTTCGTCCCGGTCCCGATCGCGACCAGGGCGACGACGGCGGCCACCCCGATCACCACCCCGAGCATGGTGAGCAGGCTCCGCAGCCGGTTGGCCCGCAGTGCGCCGAGCGCGACCCGCCACGCTTCGGCGACCCTCATCCCAGCTCTCCCGACAAATCCGAAGTGTCGGTCGAATGGCGGGAAACGATCAGGCCGTCCCGCATCACGATCTGGCGGCGGGCGCGCGCGGCCACCTCGCGGTCGTGGGTCACCAGGACGACCGCCACCCCGTCCGCGTTCAACGACTCCAGCAGGGCGAGGACCGACTGGCCGGTGGCGGAGTCGAGGTTGCCGGTCGGCTCGTCGGCGAGCAGGACCGACGGGGAGGTGACCAGGGCGCGGGCGATCGCCACCCGCTGCTGCTCGCCGCCGGACATCTGGTTGGGGCGATGCGTCATCCGGTGTGCCAGGCCGACCCGCTCCAGCATCTCGGCCGCCCGGGCCCGGCGCTCCCGGCGGCCGATCCCCCGGTACACCAGGGGTAACCCGACGTTGTCCTGGGCCGTGGTGCGGGCGAGCAGGTGGAAGGATTGGAAGACGAAGCCGATCGCGGTGTTCCGCAGTGCGGCCATCTCGTTCGGGGAGAGGCGGGCGACGTCCCGTCCGCCGATCAGCAGGGTGCCACCGGTCGGCCGGTCCAGCCCGCCGAGCAGGTGCATCAGCGTGGACTTGCCGGAGCCGGAGGTGCCGACGATCGCCACGTGGTCGCCCGGGTCGACGGTGAGCGAGACCCCGCGCAGGGCGGGCACCTCCAGGCCGTCGAGCTGATAGGTCCGGGACACGTCCCGCGCGACGATCACGGCGCCTCGTCACCGTCGTGGACGCGATCGGTGCCGGAGACCACCACCTGCTGTCCGGCCGTCACCCCGGAGACGATCTGCACCGTCTCCTCGCCCTGGACTCCGAGGCGTACCTCGCAGGCGCGGAAGCGACCGTCCTGGACGGACCAGACGGTGTCCCGGCCGTCGGCGCTGACCACCGCGGACGCGGGCACGGTGATCGCGCCGGACGCCTCCCGCACCCGGAGGCGGACCACCGCACTCATTCCCGGGCGCGGCGCCGGAGCCGCGCCTCCCCCGTCGGCGTACGAGCCCTGACCCAGGTTCAACCGGACCTGGTAGGAGACGCCGCCCTGCGCCGAGGTGGTCGGCAGCAGGTCGACCGAGCGGACCGTGGCGGCGTAGACGGCGCCGGTGGCCGCGTCCAGCTCGACGTCCGCCCGCACGCCCGGCCGGACCAGCAGCACGTCGGTCTCGTCGACCTCGGCGGTCAGCCCGAGCCGCCCGGTGTCCACCACGGTGGCGACCGGCGTGCCCGGCGCGAGGTAGGCGCCCTCCACCACGGCCGTGTCGACCGCGGACGAGGTGGCCGACGAGGAGAGCAGCCCGGTGAGACCGGTGGTGGGCGTGGACGCCGGGCCGCCCAGCTGGATCACCCCGCCGATCGGGGCACGCAGTGTGAGGGCGTCCACGGCGGCGTCGGCGAGGTCGTACGCCTGCTGGGCCTGAAGCCGTTGCGCCGCAGCGAGGGAGCTGACCGCCTCGCCGAGGGAGGCGACCCCGTCCTGAACGGCGCGGACGGCGGTGGAGGCCGCGGTCGAAGCGTTCGCGTACTGCTGCTCGGCCACGTCGACCTGCCGCAGCAACGCCGCCCGGACCTGCGGATCGGCGATCTCCTCGGCCGCTTTCCGGGCCTGGGAGAACGCCTTCGCCGCCTTCTTGTCAGTATTTTTCGTACTAAAGGATGGTCCAGAGCGAGGAATCGATACGCCGGAGGAGAGTGCCCGCGACGCCGACGCGAGCTGACGCCGCAGGGTGGGCGAGTCGAGCACCGCGAGGACGTCGCCCTTGGACACCCGGTCACCGGCCTCGACGCGCAGGTCGGCGAGGGTCCCGGCGGCCGGCGCGGTCAGCGTGGCGGCGGCCCGCGCGGTGACCGACCCGGGCGCCTCCACGATCTCGTCGACGGTACCGAGGCTCGCGGCGCCCAGCCGGATCCCGGTGTCGGCGTCGTCACAGGAGGCCGCGGTGAGGGGCAGGAGTAACAGGGCACTGAAGATGATCACTGCACGTGACACAGATGCCACTCTATGTCGGATATACGAAACGAGCCGCCCCGCGAAGGGACGGCCCGCCTCACACGACCGGGATCAGGTACCGGGACGGCGCCCGAACACCTTCACCACAGAACCGATCTTGCCGATGCTGTAGTACTTCTTGGCATCCTGCTCGAGCAGGTTGACGCAACCGTGCGAACCACGCCACTTGTCGTGGATGTACGTCGTGGTCTGGTGGAAGCCGCGCCCGCCGATGAAGCGCTGCCAGTACGGCAGCCACACCTCGTACGGGTCCGACCACTCCTTCTTGGTCCGCTTGTTGATCGTGAAGGTGCCGGCCGGGGTCCGGTAGCCCTTCATGCCGGTGCGGGTGATCGTCGGCTTGACGTACACCTTGTTGTTCTTCATCACCCACGTGGTCTGGTGGGTGAGGTCGACACAGAAGGTGACGCCCTTCTTCTTCGCCTTGCAGGCCGACGTCTTCGTCGACGCCAAGCGCTTGGCGACGTCGTAGGTGGTCGGACCGGCGAGGCCCTTCGCCGGCGAGATGCCGAACCGCTTCTGGAACTTGATGATCGCCGCGCAGTCGGCGGACGACTGCTTGCCGTCCACCGTCACCGTGCCGTACCCGCCGATGGTCTTGAGGTAGCCCTCGACCTGCTTCTGGTACTTCCCGGTGGCGCACGACGAGGCCGCCGCCTTGGTGACCACGGTGGTCACCTTGACGGCGACCGGCGCGGTCCGCACGGTGGCACCGGCACCGGCCGGCGTCAGCGCGATCGCGCCGAGGCCGCCACCCACCAGCGCCGCCAGAGCGGCACTCGCGAGGCGCGCGGTAACACGTTTCGCTGCCAAATCACATCCTCCCCAGGAGTGTCGTCCGCACATCGAAGCACAGCCGTCCCCACGTGACGATCACGGGAAGGACGGTGACATGAAACTGGGATGCCATCGGCATCCCCGTCACGCGCTTGAGTACGGACTCCGCTCCGGGGAGTTGTCATGTGGTCACATAGGGGTTGCCAGATCCTGGACCCAGTAGGCGGTGTGATTCGTGGAGAGGGCCAGGCCCACGCCCATCTCCTTGAGGCCGCAGTCCAGGATGTTGCGGCGGTGCGGCGGGCTCGTCATCCAGCCCCGCATCGCCTCGCCCGCGGTGCGCTGACCACGGGCGATGTTCTCGCCGTACTTCCGCCAGCGGTACCCGGCGTCGCTGACGCGATCGCCGACGTCGTCGCCGTCCCGGGAGTCGTGCTCGAAGTAGTTGCGCCGGGCCATGTCCGCCGCGTGCCGGCTGGCCGCCAGCACCAGCCGCCGGTCGATGGTGACCGCGCGGCAGCCGGCCCGCTGCCGGGCCTTGTTGACCAGGGTCAGCACCTGCCGCTGCACCGGCGACGCCGGGACGGCCGAGATCGCGTCGTAGGCGGAGACCGGAGCGGCCATCCGCCCGGCGGGATCCGGCGGCTCCTCGGCGTTCGCGTGGCCGGCCGCGATACCGCCGCTCACCAGCACTGCGACAGCCGCACCCAGCACGATCAGAGTCTTCCGCATGGCCCGTCGATCCCGTTCGCCCGCGCGCCCCGGCCGTTCCGGAGCGCTCGCCGGTTGACCAACGTCACACGGCCGGGCCGGTCACTTCGCCACCCACCGATCCCTTGTCAAAAAACCTCTTCGATGTACGCGGTGACCTGCGCATTCACCCACTGAGCCGATGCACAGACGTCGCACAATCGCACCGGAATCGGGCCTACTTCCACCTATCGGGGTAACCCGCTCAGACTGTCTTGCCGACCGTCCGGATGTCCCGATTCCGCGGGTGGCGTCGCTACGGTTCCCCGGTGCGAAACCGCTACCTGGACCTGCTTCGTGCCGCGGCAATCGTCCGGGTGATCGTCTACCACCTCTTCGGCTGGCCCTGGCTCTCCATCGCGCTGCCCGCGATGGGCGTCATGTTCGCGCTGGCCGGGTCGCTGACCGCCGCGTCACTGGAGAGGCGCTCGGCGAACCGGGTCGTCACGTCCCGGTTGCGCCGGCTCCTCCCGCCGCTGTGGCTGCTCGGGCTCCTCGCCGTACCGGTGATGATCCACCTGGGCTGGTCACAGGAGGAGGACGGCGAACACCCCTTCACCCCGTGGAAGCTCGCGTTCTGGATCCTGCCGCTCGGCGACCCGCCCGGCAGCGAGACCGGCATCGACTCCTGGGAACCGCTCTGGTACATCCGGGCATACGTCTGGTTCGTCCTGCTCTCCCCGGTGATGTACCTCGTCTACAAGAGGATGGGCCGGTTCGGCTGGCTGCTGGCCGGCGCCCCGATCCTCGCCATCGCGGTGCTCGACAAGACCGGCTTCGAGCTGCGCGAGACCGCCGACGTGGTGATGTGGGACTTCGTCACGTACGGCGCCTGCTGGATCGCCGGCTTCGCGCACCGGGACGGCACCCTGGCCCGGATGCGCCCGGCGCTGGTCTTCGGCGCCGCGTTCGCGATGGGCGCGGCGGCGCTCTACTGGCAGCATGGCCACCAGGGCGAGGACGCCTGGGACCTGAACGACGTCTCCGAGTCGCAGGCGCTCTGGTCGCTCGCCTTCGTGCTGCTCGCCCTCCGCTGGCAGCCCCGGATGGACTGGCTGTCCCGGGTCCCGTACGGCGAACGCGCGGTCACCCTGCTCAACGCCCGCGCGGTCACCATCTACCTCTGGCACAACCTGGCGATCGCCGCGATCTGGCCGGTCCTCACCTACCTGGCCCTCGACGACCTGGGCCACTTCGAGAAGCCGGTCACCCTGGCCACCACGCTGATCCTCACCGCCGTCGCCGTCCTCGCCTTCGGCTGGGCCGAGGACCTGGCCGCCCAGCGCCGCCCCCGCCTCTGGCCGGACACCTCTCCCCCGTCCACCCGCCCGTCCTCGTCGCCGGACGCCACCCCGCCGGGCGCCACCTCAGCCACCACCTCGTCGGCCGACGCCGGAAAGCCCCCGCCCGAGCCGATCGGCCCGGTCCCACCGGGCTGGCCCGAGCTCACCCGGGACGGCTCCCCCACCGGCCTGGCCCCGGCCACCGAGCGCATCGACCTCCCGGTGGCGGGCCGCCCGCTGAACGGCGGCACCCGTCCGCCGACCGAACCGGAGACCCCGGTGCCCGTCTGGTGGGCCCCGAACGACTCCGCCTGAGCCGCCGGTCCCGGAACGTGGAAGGGCGGCCACGCCCGGGACCGGCCCCACCCCCTGCCGCCGCTCCCGGTCTTGGCTGGTTCTCCGGGGTGTCTCGAGGGCTCGAGACACCC
>NZ_JBFAYF010000030.1:0-123296 GCF_040681165.1 Actinoplanes sp. NPDC051851
TCCACTCGGACAGCAGCGCGGCCTGCGCGATGCGGCCGGGCCGCAGGCGGTAGGTGTAGCGCACTGTCTCGATCACACCGATAACTATACACGTCACAGCTATATAGTGAGAGTGTGGACGAGACCCGATCGAACAACAACGTCGTATATCGCTGCACCTACCACGTCGTCTGGTGTCCCAAGTACCGGCGCGACGTCATCAAGGACGACGTCGACATCCGCCTCAAAGAGACCATCAGGCAGGTATGCGCCGAGCGAGACGCCCCGATCGTCGAACTGGAAACCATGCCCGACCAGGTGCACCTACAGGTCACCTGCGACCCGCAATACGGCATCCACCGGCTGGTCAAGCAGATCAAGGGCCGTTCCTCCCGCCTGCTGCGCAACGAGTTCCCGCACCTCAAATCGCGGATGCCGACCCTGTGGACCAACTCGTACCTCGTCGCCACCGTCGGCGGCGCAACCCTAGAGATCGTGAAGAGATATGTGGAGAACCAGCGCAACGCCTGACCAGACACCCAACCGCCTTGACGGCGAATGGGCCACCCCTGACCTGCTCCGCAGGGAAACCGATTCCTCCCCACGGCTAAAGCCGGGGGTTTCCACGGAGGCTTCTCGATGACCGGTTTCGCCCAGCTGTGGAGCGAGCTCGCGCCGATCGGGCGCACGGCGGACGGCGGTTACCTACGGCTTTCCTTCACCGAGCCGGAGCTGGCCCTGCGCGACTGGTTCCGCACGCAGGCCGACCGGCGCGAGATGACCGTGACCGAGGACGGCAACGGCAACCTCTTCGCCTGGTGCGCCGAGCCGTGGGCACCGGGAACCGTGCTGACCGGGTCGCACTTCGACTCCGTCCCGCACGGCGGCGCCTTCGACGGTCCGCTGGGGATCGCCGGCGCGTTCCTCGCCGTGGACGCCGCCGGTCCCGGCCGGCGGATCGGCGTGGTGGCCTTCGTCGAGGAGGAGGGCGGCCGGTTCGGCGTGCCCTGTCTCGGCTCCCGGCTGCTCACCGGCGCGATCGCCCCGGACCAGGCGGCCGCCCTGACCGACCGGGACGGGATCACCTTCGCCCAGGCCCTCGGTGCCGAACCCGCCGGCCCGGTCGACCTGAGCCCGGTCAGCGCCGCCGTCGAGCTCCACATCGAACAGGGCCGCGCCCTGGCCGCCCCGGTCGGCGTGGCGAGCGCGATCTGGCCGCACGGCCGCTGGCGGCTGGACTTCGCGGGCACCGGTGACCACGCCGGCACCACCCGGATGACCGACCGCCACGACCCGATGCTGACCTTCGCCTACACCGTCCTCGCCGCCAACAAGGAGGCCCGGCTCGCCGGCGCGCACGCCACCATGGCCCGCGTCCTGATCGAGCCGAACGCCACCAACGCCATCCCGTCCCTGGTCCAGGCCTGGCTGGACGCCCGCGCCGCGGACACCGGCACCCTGGACCGGCTGCTGGAGGGCATCGTCAAGAAGGCCACCGAGCGCGCCGGCCGGGACGGCACCGAGGTCTCGGTCCACCCCGAGTCGCTCACCCACGAGGTCGCCTTCGACAGCGCGCTCGCCACCCGGCTCGCCACCCTGCTCGGCGGCGCCCCGATCCTGCCGACCGGCGCCGGCCACGACGCCGGGGTGCTCGCCGCCCGCGTCCCGACCGCGATGCTGTTCGTGCGCAACCCCACCGGGGTCTCGCACGCGGCGGCCGAGCACGCCACGGAGGCGGACTGCGAGGCGGGCGTGGACGCCCTGGCCCGGGTCCTGCGCGCGCTGGCCTGACCGCCGGGGGACCACGTAAACGCGTAGCTCCGGGGACCACCACAGAATCGCCGCGACGGCCGCCACGGTCAGCATCCCACCGGCGGCGATCACCGGCCGGGCCCCGGCGAGGGCGCCCGCCGGCCCGTGCAGCAGGTTCGCCAGCTGCGGGCCGCCGAAGAGCACCACGGTCAGCGCACCCTGGACCCGCCCGCGCAGCGCGTCGTCCACCGCCGCCTGGGTGATCGCGTTCCGGAAGGTGCTCAGTACGAAGTTGACCGCTCCGCCCGCCACCAGCGCGCCCACCGCGACGGCGAGCCGCCCGGTCAGCCCGGACACCACGACGGTGCCACCCCAGGCGATCGCCGCACCGGCCATCATCAGCCCGTGCCGCCGCGCGCCGGTGAACGCCCGCGAGCCGAGCCCGGCCAGGAACACCCCGGCCGGATACGCGGCGTAGAGCACGCCCAGCGCCCCCGCGCCGTAGACCCGCCCGGCCAGCTCCGGGTAGAGCGCCACCGGCATCCCGAACGCCATCGCCGCCAGGTCCACCGCCAGCACCGCGACCAGCAGACGGTCGCCCGCGAGATGCCGGAACCCGGCGAGCAGCGGCCCGGTGCCGGGTGACCCGGCGGGTGCCGGGGCGGGCGGCAGCGCCGGCAGGCGGTGGACCGCCCGGATCGTGGCGAGCAGCACGACCGCGTCCAGCAGGTAGAGGTTCCCCAGCCCGATCACCGGGATCAGCAGCCCGGCCAGCACCGGGCCGGCGATCGCCCCGAGGTAGCGGACCAGGGAGCTCAGCCCGTTCGCCGCCGGTAGCAGCTCTCGCGGCACGATCCGGGGCAGCACCGCCCCGCCGATGGTGGAGATCGCGCCGATCGCCAGCGCCTGCACCCCGGCGAGCAGCATCAGCAACGGCAGCGAGCCGCCGCCCGGCACCGCCTGCAGCCAGAGCGCCAGATGGCCGGCGCCGAGCCCGCACTGGGCCGCCAGCAGCACCCGCCTCCGGTCCATCCGGTCGGCCAGCGCACCCGACCCGAACGACCCCACGGTCAGCGCCGCGAACGACACCACCGCCACCGCGCCGACCGCCGTCGAGGAGCCGGTCAGCGCGTACAGCTGGACCGGCACCGCCACCGCCGCGAACGACCCGCCGACCGCACCGGCCAGCGAGGCCAGCCACAGCCGCCGGTACGCCGGGATCCCCAGCGGCCGCACGTCCATCACGCCGCCCCCGGCTCGTCGAGGCGCACCACGTCGGCGACGACCACCGCGATGTTGTCCGGGGCGCCGTACGCATAGGCGCGCTCCATCAACGCCTCCAGCACCCGCCCCGGCTCCCCCTCCGCGCGCAGCACCTCGCCGAGCTCCCCGGACGGCACCACCGAGGAGAGCCCGTCCGAGCAGAGCAGATAACGATCACCGGCCCGGGCCTCGTGCAGCGACAGGTCGGGCCAGAACTCGCCGCTGCCGGTCAGCGCCTGCACCAGCAACGACCGCTGCGGATGGACCGCAGCCTCCTCCTCGGTGATCCACCCGGCGTCGATCAGCCCCTGCACGTGGGTGTGGTCGTGAGTGATCTGGCCCAGCTCGCCGTCGCGGAGGAGATACGCCCGGGTGTCGCCGATGTGTGCCAGGGCCAGCCGAGAACCCGACCAGAGCAGCGCGGTCAGCGTGGTCACCGGGTCGCCGGAGAGCCGGCCGACCGCCCGCTCCGCCTCCCGCACCGCCTCGGCGAGGACGCCGACCAGGTCGTCGGCCGGGACCTCCGCCGTCTCCAGCCGCCGGAGCGCGCCCACGACCACCTCGCCGACCCGGTCGCCGCCGTGGCCACGCATCCCGTCGGCGACGGCGAGCAGGCGGGGTCCCGCATACGCCACGTCCTCGTTGCTCGCCCGCACCGGGCCGGGTCGCGCGCCGGACGCATACCGCAGGCCGAGCGTGACCGGATCGCCCACCGCGCTCCCCCTCCCGGCCAGGTAGTCGACCAGGAAGCCGGCGAGACGGCCGCGCGCCGCCGTCTCGGCCTCGACCCGCTCCCAGTGCCGGGCCACCGCCTCGGCCGCCTCCTCCCGGGGCAGCGCGCCGATCCGCTGGATCTCGGCGAGCGGCATGCCGAGGCGGCGCAGCCAGGCGATCAGCCGGGCCTGGTCGAGCTGCCCCTCGTCGTAGAAGCGGTAGCCCGACGCCTCGTCGACCAGGGCCGGCCGGAGCAGGCCGAACTTGTCATACAGGCGTAGTGCCTTGGTGGAGAGCCGGGTGGCCCGGGCGAACGCGCCGATCGAGAGCATGCCGTCGATGCTGGACTTTGCCCCAGGGTCAAAGTCAACCCGAGCCGGTTAGATTGGCCGATGTGGATGAACAAGCTGTCGTGATCGGCGCCGGCATCGCCGGCCTCACCGCCGCCCAGGTCCTCAGCCGCCGCTTCTCGCACGTCACCGTCCTGGACCGGGACGATCTGCCGGACGCACCGGTCCCCCGTCGAGGAGTCCCGCAGGGCGCCCACCCGCACCTCCTGCTCGTCTCCGGCCTCAACGCGCTGACCACGCTCTTCCCCGGCCTGGACGCCGACCTGACCGCCGCCGGCGGCCTCTGGTTCGACTCCGGCACCGGGCTCTGCGTCTACCGCCTCGGCCGCCGCTGGCCGAACGCCCCGACCGGCGTGACCCTGCTCTCGGTGAGCCGCCCACAACTGGAGACGGTGATCCGGCAGCGGGTCGCCGCCACGCCGAACGTGACGATCCGCGACAACGTCGCCGTCTCCGGCCTGATCGGCGACGGGGACCGGGTGACCGGCGTGCGCCTCGACGACGGCGAGGTGCTGCCCACCGCGCTGGTGGTCGACGGCACCGGGCGGTCCGCGCGCTCCGACAGCTGGCTCGGCGACCTCGGCTGGCCCGCCCCCGCCCGGGTCGAGGTGAAGATCGGCGTCGCCTACGCGACCCGGATCTACCGGCGCGAGCCGGACCAGATCCCCGGCTGGCAGGGCATGATCGTGCTACCCACCCCGCCGCACGAGACGGCGAGCGGGCTGGCCATCCCGATCGAGGGCGACCGCTGGCTGATCAACGTCGGCGGGTGGCACCAGGAGCGCCCGCCGGGCGACCCCGCGTCGTTCGAGGCGGCCGCCCGGGCGCTGCCCGACTCCGGCGTGTACGACGTGATGAGCAAGTCCGAGCCGCTGAGCGACATCGTCACCCACGGGTACCCGGCGAGCCGCTGGCGCCGCTTCGACGAGCTCGGCCGGCTCCCCGGCGGGTACGCCGCGGTCGGCGACGCGTTCTGCAGCTTCAACCCGATCTACGGCCAGGGGATGACGTGCGCCGCGCTGGAGGCCACCGCGCTCGGCGACGCGCTGGACCGGCACGACGGCGCGACCGGCCCGGACACGATCCGCGACTACTACGCCGCGGCGGCCCGGACCATCGCCACGCCCTGGCAGTTCGCGGTGGGCGGCGACTTCGGCTGGCCGCAGACCGTCGGTCCCCGCCCGCGCGGCGTCGCCGTCCGGAACTGGTACGCCCGGCAGATCGGTTACGCGTCCCAGATCGACCCGGAGGTCAACGCGACCTTCATCGCCGTGCAGCACCTGCTGGAATCGCCCGACGTGCTGATGAAGCCGCGTTTCCTCGCGAAGGTCCTGCGGACCAGGCTCAGCGCGGGAGCTCCTTCGCGATGACCTTGGCCAGCTCGCGGAACGCCTTGCCCCGGTGGCTGATCGCGTCCTTCTCGGCCGGGCTCAGCTCCGCGTTCGTCCGGTCCTGACCATCACCGAGGAAGATCGGGTCGTACCCGAAGCCGCCCTCGCCGCGGCGCGCCCGCAGCAGGCTGCCGGTCTGCCGGCCCTCGACCAGGTGCTCCCGGCCGTTCGGCAGCACCAGGGCGGCCGCGCAGACGAACGCCGCGCCACGGTGCTCGTCGCCGACGTCGCCGATCTGGGCCAGCACCAGGTCCAGGTTGGCGGCGTCGTCGCCGTGCCCGCCGGACCAGCGGGCGCTGAACACGCCGGGCATCCCGTTGAGCGCGTTCACCGCGAGGCCGGAGTCGTCGGCGACGGTCGGCAGGCCGGTGCGCTTGGCGCCCTCCCGTGCCTTGATCAGCGCGTTCTCGCCGAAGGTCAGGCCGGTCTCCGGGACGTCCGGGTAGCCCGGGAAGTCACCGAGGCCGGCCAGCTCGACCTGGCTCTGCCCGAGCGCGGCGTCCAGGATCCGCTGCAGCTCGACGAGCTTCTTCTTGTTGCCGGTCGCGAGCAGGAGACGCGCGCTCACGCGGCCAGCGCCTTCTGCTGCGCGATCGCCAGCTCCGCGCAGCCGCGCAGGCCCAGGTCGAGCATCTCGTCGAGCTGGGCGCGCTTGAAGACGCCGTTCTCGCCGGTGCCCTGGACCTCGACGAAGTCGCCCTCGCCGGTGCAGACGATGTTCATGTCGACCTCGGCGGCGACGTCCTCGACGTACGGCAGGTCGAGCCGGGCCTCGCCGTCGATGATGCCGACGCTGACCGCCTGGATCGAGGTGTGCAGCACCTTGTCGACCTTGCCCGCGAGGGACTTGCGGCCGGCCAGCCAGGTCACCGCGTCGTGCAGCGCGACGTAGGCCCCGGTGATCGCGGCGGTCCGGGTGCCGCCGTCGGCCTGCAGCACGTCACAGTCGAGGACGATCGAGTTCTCGCCGAGCGCCTTCAGGTCGATGCAGGCCCGCAGGCTCCGCCCGATCAGGCGGGAGATCTCCTGGGTACGCCCGCCGACCTTGCCCTTGACGCTCTCCCGGTCGCCACGCGTGTTCGTGGCCCGGGGCAGCATCGCGTACTCCGCGGTCACCCAGCCCAGGCCGGAGCCCTTGCGCCAGCGCGGCACCCCCTCGGTGACGCTGGCGGTGCAGAGCACACGGGTGTTGCCGAACTCCACCAGCACCGAACCTTCGGGGTGGATGCTCCAATGCCGGGTCAGGGTCACCGGTCGCAGCTGGTCGGCCGCTCGGCCGTCGGGTCGCGCCATGCCCCAACCCTATGCGTAGCGTGCGGTGCCGGCTTCGTCCGCCCCGGGCTCCCGCATCTTCGGGGCCGCCGGGCGCAGCGGCTGGGGCGCCGCGGGGACGGTCGCGGTCTCCGCGAGGAGCCCGTGCGCGTTCAGGAAACCGTTCACCGCGATCGGCCAGCCGAAGTGCTCGGCGCGGGCCCGCGCGGCGGTCCGTCGCTCCTCCGGGGAGCGTTCCAGCAGCTGGGCGACGCCGTCGGCGAACGCCTCCGCGGTGCCGGGCACCGCCACCCCGGCCTCGCCGATCACCTCGGGCAGCGCGCTCTGCTCGTCGACCACCACGGGCGTACCGCAGGCCAGGGCCTCCAGCGCGGCCAGCCCGAAGGTCTCCACCGGGCCGGGGGCGAGCGAGACGTCGGCGCTCGCCATCAGCGAGGCCACCTCGGAGCGCTCGGCGATGTGCCCGGCGAAGCGGACCGGCAGCCGGGCCGCGCGGTACGCCAGGGCCGCCCGGCGGGTGCCGTCCCCGGACATCACCAGGACCGCCGGGATCTTGATGTTGCGCAGCGCCGCGATGGTGTCCACGGCGAGCTCGGGCCGCTTGGCCGCGGAGAGCCGGCTGGCGTAGACCAGCAGCAGCTCGTCGGGGCGGGCGTACCGGGAGCGGACGCCGATGTCCTTCCGGCTCGGATGGAAGACGTCCAGGTCGACGCCGAGCGGCACCTCGACCAGGTTCGGCACGCCGAGGCGGCGGAACTCGGCGGCGGCGAACGCGGTGGTGCAGACGATCGTGTCGAAGACCTCGGCGGTGCGCCGGTTCAGCCGGTCGGCGAGGGCGTCCCGCTTCGGCATGCCCCAGACGCCGAGCAGCCCGGCCAGGCTCTCGTGGGAGACCATCATCGAGGGCACCCCGCGCTGCCGGGCCCAGTTGCCGGTCCAGCGCAGCGTGGTGCGGTCGGAGACCTCGATCCGGTCCGGCTCCAGGCTGTCCAGCAGCCGGGCCAGTTCCCGCCGGCCGGCCATCACCCGGTATCCCCCGGTACGCGGCACGGGAGCGCCGGGCAGGGTGATCACGCGCCCCTGGGAGGTGATCTCGTCGGCGTGCCTGCGACCGGGAACGATCAGGACAGCCTCATGGCCCGCCTTCTGGTATCCCTCGCCGAGCTGACGCAGCGCCGTGCGGAGACCGCCGGTGTGCATCGTGACGAAGTTGGCCAGGCGAACGATACGCATGCAGCAACTCCAAGATCACGATACGTAAGGCTCCGGCACGGCAGCCGATCCCTTACCCCCGTACCGGCCTAGAGATCGTATCTGGCTCCGGGGCGAACGACTTCCACCGGTCCCGCGTAGGCGGCCGTAGCGGCTTCCACAATAGATGCCTCGCTCGCCCAGGCCGGGACCAGATGCGTCAACAGGAGCCGGGACACATCGGCCTTGGTCGCGGCCTCCCCCGCCTCACCCCCGGTGAGGTGCAGGTCCGGCGGGTTCGGCACCCCGTCCATGTAGCTCGCCTCACACAGGAACAGATCGGCCCCGGCGGCGAGCCGCAGCAGCGCGTCGCAGGGCGCGGTGTCCCCGGAGTACGCCAGGACGCGCCCGTTGTGCTCGATGCGTACGCCATAGGTCTCGACGGGGTGGTTGACCCGGTCGACCGTGACGGTCAGCGGCCCGATCGGGAACGTGCCCGGCTGCAGGCCGTAGAACGTGTAGACGTCGTCGACCGGGTCGCCCTCGCTGCTGTACGCCGCGGCGATCCGCTCCGCCGCGCCGAGCGGGGCGTAGACCGGCAGCGCGGGCAGCGCGCCGGCCGGGTCGTAGCGCCGCACCACCACGTACGTACACGCGTCCAGCATGTGGTCGCAGTGCAGATGGGTGAGGAGGATGGCGTCGATCGCGCGCATGTCCGAGTAGCGCTGCAGGGCCGACAGCGCGCCGGACCCGAAGTCGATCAGCAGCCGGAAGCCGTCGGCTTCCACGAGATAGGCCGAACAAGCCGACTCGGGGCCGGGGAAGCTGCCGGCACAACCGAGAACGGTCAGTCGCATGCGGGTCCCTCTGGCTCACACTGGGTCGGCCACCACTGGGTCGTGAACACCCCGCCCGACCGGTCCGCGCTGGCTATGTCAGACCAGTCAATCACGACGCGAAGCGTACGCGCTGACCACTGGCTGACGTAAACAGCTGATCGATTTGTCGCTAAATCGACAACGCACGTCACAACCGCTGTGACCTCGGTCGTCACCATTTCCACCGTCACGTCCGGTAAGCCCAATGCGTTGCTCTGAGTGAGGTGTTTGTGGATTTCTGATGGAGGTGACGTGACCACGATCGAGCCGGGCCGCATTGCCCGTACCCCGATACCCGACATCGTGCCCTTCGAACCTCAGTGGGGTACGGAGAACGACGATCCCGCCTTCCGTTTCCCGGCTCCGGACGATCCCGCGCCGAGCCCGTTCCGGCTTCTCGCGATGACCGTCTGCGCGGCTGTGCTGGGCCTCACCGGCACCGGCGTCGGCCTGCTCACCGTGATCGGTGCGATCCGCGGCGCCCCCGGCTGGTACCTCCCGCTGATCTCGCTGTTCCTGTTGCTCAGCGTGGTTCCGGCGGGGGCCGCGTTCCTCGCCATCCACCGCGGCCGTCTGCCCTGGGTACTCCTCGCCGGTGCGGCCACCACGATGACCGCCGCCCTGCTGACCGCCGCCCGTCTCTAGAAGGTCAACAGCCTTCTCCCGTACGCTCCACGGCCCGCCCACCGCGCTCAAAAGGCGGCCCCGGCCGCCGGCCGCGACCGCCTGCCCGCTCCGGGCCGTGACGCGCCACCGGCTTCCGGCCGGCACTCGGGCGCCACCGGCTTCCGGCCGGCGCTCAGGCCCAGAGCTGGCCCTCGAGGGCCTCCTCGGCGTCGTTGAGGGTGCCGCCGTAGGCGCCGGTGCTCAGATACTTCCAGCCGCCGTCGGCGATCACGAACGCGACGTCGGCCCGCTGCCCGGCCTTGACCGCCTCGTGGGCGACCGCGAGCGCGGCGTGCAGGATCGCGCCGCTGGAGAAGCCGGCGAAGATGCCCTCGACCTCGACCAGCTGGCGCGTGCGCAGGACCGCGTCGCGGGTGCCGACCGAGAAGCGGCGATCCAGGACCGACGCGTCGTAGAGCTCCGGAACGTAACCCTCGTCGATGTTGCGCAGGCCGTAGACCACCTCGCCGTACCGCGGCTCGGCGGCGACGATCCGGATGTTCTCGACCTTCTCCTTGAGGTACCGGCCGGTGCCCATCAGCGTGCCGGTGGTGCCGAGACCCGCCACGAAATGCGTGATCGTGGGGAGGTCGTGCAGCAACTCGGGACCGGTGGTCTCGTAGTGGGCGCGGACGTTCGCGGGATTGCCGTACTGGAAGAGCATCTTCCAGTCGGGGTGCTCGGCGGCGATCTGCTTCGCGGTCGCCACCGCCTGGTTGGAACCGCCCGCGGCCGGCGAGAAGATGATCTCGGCGCCGTACATCCGGAGGATCTGGGTGCGCTCGGCGGAGACGTTCTCCGGCATCACACAGACCAGGCGGTACCCGCGGAGCTTGGCCACCATGGCCAGCGCGATGCCGGTGTTCCCGCTGGTCGGCTCGAGGATGGTGTCGCCCGGGCGGAGGTGCCCGGACTCCTCGGCCTCGCGCACCATGAAGAGCGCGGCACGGTCCTTGATGCTGCCGGTCGGGTTGCGATCCTCGAGCTTGGCCCAGAGCCGCACCGGCGGTGCCCCTTCGGGCACCACCGGGGAGAGGCGGGGCAGGCCGACGAGCGGCGTGCCCCCGCAAGCGTCCAGCAGGCTCTCGTAGCGAGCCATCAGATCGATCTTCTCTGCGGGCTTACTTGCCCAGGAGCGCGGCGGCCGCCGCGAAGCCCAGGGCGCCACCGGCGACGGCCGGGAGGATGGTGATCGAGTCGCCGTCCTTCACCGTCGCGTCGAGCGCGCCGAGGAAACGGACGTCCTCGTCGTTGACGTAGATGTTGACGAAGCGGTGCAGCCCGCCCTCGGGGGTGATCAGGCGGCCCTTGATGCCGTTGTGCTTGGCGTCCAGGTCGTCGATCAGGCCGGAGAGGGTGTCACCGGCACCCTCGACGACCTTGGAGCCGCCGGTGTAGCTGCGCAGGATGGTGGGGACGCGAACTTCGATAGCCATGATTGTCATGCTCCTTGAGAGTCGAAACAGCGGGTGGTCTTTAAGAAGGCGTCGCTCAGCGACACTCGTAGACCACCGCGAACGGGCTCTGCCCGAACATGTACGACTGCACGGCACTCACCTTCACGACTTCACCGTCGCATCCACGATGTTGACCTCTTCTTCGGTCACCACACCGTCCACGATACGGAACGAGCGGATCTCCTCCGCATCGGGCTCACGGGTCGAGACGAGCAGATAGTGCGCGTTCGGCTCGCCGGCGAACGAGATGTCCGTCCGGGACGGATATGCCTCCGTCGCGGTGTGCGAGTGGTAGATGACCACCGGCTCCTCGTCGGCGTCGTCCATCTCGCGCCACACCCGCAACTGCTCCATCGAGTCGAACTCGTAGAACGTCATCGACCGGGCGGCGTTGTCCATCGGGATGTGCCGGGCGGGCACGTCACTGCCGATCGGGCCGGCGATCACGCCACAGGCCTCGTCGGGGTGATCCCGGCGGGCGTGGGCGACGATCGCGTGCACGATCGAACTGTCGATGGTCAGCACGGCGTTCACATTACCGAAGCATTTCGCCTCACCGCGCGTGGCGAGGCACACACCACAGGACGCTATTTGATCTCGGGGATCGCGTTGAGGAGCGATTCCTGCAGATAGCCCAGGTATGCGTAGACCGAGAGCTGGAACACCCGGCTGGAACCCGGATCCTCCAGGACCGCGTCGTCGAGCTCGTCGGCCAGATCGGTCTCGGCCTGGATGTCCAGGCGGGTACCCATCGCCAGGCGGGCGTCGTTGATCGCCCGCAGCCACGCCTCGGCCGCCTCACCGTCGAGCCGGACCTCGCCCTCGCCCTCGTCGGGCAGCGCCGCGAGGATCGCGCCGGCCTGATCGATCTTGGCCGTCTTGAGATCCCCCTCGGTGTAGAGGCGGAACTCCTGCGAGTCCTCCGGGCGATCGGGATAGATGTCCGGAAAGAGCCGGGAGACCACCGGATCGGTGTGGTCCATCCCATCGGTCAGCAGGCCGACGACCTCGCCCGCCACCTTGCGCAGGACACGCACCTCATCGTGCGCGAAGGTGGCCACGCAATGACCGCCGCTGCGTCGGAACATGCTCTACCCCACCCGCTATGTCAGCCTCGGTCCACAGTTGCCCAGAGACCGTATCCGTGCAGTTGGTTGGCGTCCATCTCCATGCGCTCCCGGGCGCCACTGGAGACCACCGCCTTGCCCTTGGTGTGCACGTCCATCATCAGCCTCTCGGCCTTTTCCTTGCTGAAGCCGAAGAGTTTCTGGAAGACCCAGGTCACGTAGGACATGAGATTGACCGGATCATCCCAGACGATGGTGACCCACGGCCGGTCTTCTTCCGGTACTTCCTCGATCTTCGGCGTCTCGACGGGAGCAACCTGAGGCAACGCCATGCCCCCATGGTGCCACCGGTTTCGGCGAATCCGTGAACCGGAGCACCGAACCGCAGGTCAGAACCCGTTCGGCGAATATCCGGGGGAGCACAATAGGGTAGGACCCGTGGAGACCATCGCGCCGGCCCTGATGACCGACCACTACGAGCTGACCATGATCAGCGCCGCGCTGCGGGACGGCACCGCCGACCGGCAGTGCGTCTTCGAGGTCTTCGCCCGCAGGTTGCCTAACGGGCGGCGGTACGGTGTGGTCGCGGGCACCGACCGGCTGATCGAGCTGATCGCCGGTTTCCGGTTCGACCCGGACGAGGTGGCGTACCTCCGTGAGGCCGGCGTGGTGGACGAGGAGACCGGAAAGTGGCTCCTGGAATACCGCTTCTCGGGTGACATCGAGGGCTACCCGGAAGGGGAGCTCTTCTTCCCCGGCTCGCCGATCCTCACCGTGGCGGGCCGGTTCGCCGAGTGCGTGGTGCTCGAGACGCTCATCCTCTCGGTGCTCAACCACGACTGCGCGATCGCCGCCGCAGCCGCCCGGATGGTCACCGCCGCGCGCGGCCGCCCGATCATCGAGATGGGCTCCCGGCGCACGCACGAGCACGCCGCCGTCGCCGCGGCCCGCGCGTCGTACCTGGCGGGCTTCGCCTCGACGTCGAACCTCGCCGCCGGCCGCCGGTACGGCATCCCGACCACCGGCACGTCGGCGCACGCGTTCACGCTGCTGCACGACGACGAGCCGGCCGCGTTCGGGTCGCAGGTGGCGGCGCTGGGCAAGAACACCACGTTGCTGGTGGACACGTACGACATCGCCCAGGGCATCCGGAACGCGATCGCGATCGCCGGCACCGACCTGCGCGCCGTCCGGATCGACTCCGGCGACCTGTCGGTGCTGGCCCAGCACTCCCGCGAGCTGCTCGACTCGCTCGGCGCCACCGAGACCAAGATCATCGTCTCCGGTGACATGGACGAGTACTCGATCGCCACCCTCGCCGCCGAGCCGGTCGACATGTACGGCGCCGGCACCGCCGTGGTCACCGGCTCCGGCGCGCCGACCGCCGGGCTCGTCTACAAGCTCGTCGAGGTCGACGGCCGCCCCGTGGTCAAGCGCTCGGAGAACAAGGCGACCGTGGGCGGGCGCAAGACGGCCGTACGCCGGCACAAGCCCACCGGAACCGCCATCGAGGAGATCATCGTCTCCCAGGGCGTCCCCGACCACCAGCCCAACGACCGCCTGCTGCAGCAGACCTACATCGCCGGCGGCGAGATCCAGGAGCGCCCGGCACTGGCCGAGTCCCGCGAGCACCTGCGGCAGTGCCTGATCTCCATCCCGTGGGAGGGCCTCAAGCTCTCCGCGGGCGACCCCGCCATCCCGGTCATCATCATTCCCACCGCTTAGGGGCTGTCCCATGTCACGTGCGCTGATCATCGTCGACGTGCAGAACGACTTCTGCGAGGGCGGCTCGCTGGCCGTCTCCGGCGGCGCCGCCGTCGCCAAGGGCATCTCCCTGGTACTCGACCGGGCCGGCGACCGCTGGGACCACGTGGTGGCGACCAAGGATTACCACATCGACCCGGGCGCCCACTTCAGCGAGACGCCGGACTTCGTCGACTCCTGGCCGGTGCACTGCGTGGCCGGCTCCTCCGGCGCGGACTTCCACCCCGAGCTGATCACCGACCGCATCGAGGCGGTCTTCCACAAGGGCGCCTACGAGGCCGCGTACTCCGGCTTCGAGGGACAGTCCGAGAGCGGCGACCGGCTCGCCGCCTGGCTCCGCGAGAAGGGCGTCACCGAGGTCGAGGTCGTCGGCATCGCCACCGACCACTGCGTCCGCGCCACGGCCCTGGACGCCGCCACCGAGGGCTTCACCACCACGGTCCTCCTGGAGCTGACCGCCGGCGTCGCCCGCGCCACCACCGACGCCGCCCTGGAGCAACTCCGCGCCGCCTCGATCGAGACCACGGGGTCCCCGGTTGTCGATCCCGCCTGACTCCGCACCTTCCCACCCCGGTCCCCCTCCCGCCGACCCTGCCTCCTCACCGCCCGGCCCAGCCTCCTCGCCCAGCCCAGCCTCGCCGCCCGGCCCCGCCTCCTCGCCGCCCGGCTCTTTCCTGTCGCCGTCTCCGGACGGCCCCCGGGCCGCGCTGTCGAACCGGGACGAGACGCCGATCAGGCCGTTCGAACAGGCGGACTGGGATCAGGTGTGGCCGATCGTCCGGCAGGTGGTCCGTGCCGCCGACACCTACACCTACGACCCGGCGATGACCGAGGCCGCGGCCCGCGGCACCTGGCTGGAGTCCCCGCCCGGCCGCACCGTGGTCGCCGTCGAGGGTTCCCGGGTGACCGGCACCGCCAAGATGGGCCCGAACAAACCCGGCCCGGGCGCCCACGTCGCCACGGCGAGCTTCATGGTCGCCGAGAACGCCCGGGGCCGGGGCATCGGCGCCGCCCTCTGCCGCTACGCGATCGACTGGGCCCGGGAGCAGGGTTACGCCGGCATCCAGTTCAACGCTGTGGCCGCGTCCAACACCGCCGCCGTCGCCGTCTACCGCCGCCTGGGCTTCACGATCGTCGGCACGGTCCCCCGCGCCTTCCAGCACCCCACCCTGGGCCGCGTCGGCCTGCACATCATGTACCTGGAGTTCTGACCGGTCACAAACCCTGGACTCTCATGATCAACATGCGCCACGATCTCCCTCCGAGACCGAAGGCGAGAAGCCCGATGAGCAACGCACGTTTCCTGATCCTGCACGGCTGGCAGAACCGCCGCCCAGCGAACCACTGGCAGCACTGGCTCGCCACCAGCCTGACCGATTCCGGTCACGCCGTCGACTACCCCCAGCTCCCCTCTCCCGACGACCCGGACCTCGAGGCCTGGCTCAGCCAGCTCACCACCCACACCACCGCGCTGACCACCCCGCCCGGTAGCACCCTGCCCGGCACCACCCCGCCCGGCAGCGCCCTGCCCGGTAGCGCCGACGAGGCGGCGGGTTCGACCACGGTGATCTGCCACAGCCTCGGCTGCCTGCTCTGGCTGCACGGCGCGGCTCGCGGACTGATCACCACCCCGGTCGACCAGGTGCTGCTGATCGCCCCGCCGTCCGCGTCGATCGCCCTCGCGAACCCGGAGATCGCCGCCTTCGCTCCCCCACCGGTGACATCGGCCCAGTTGACCGCGGCTGCCCGCTACACCCGGTTGATCGCCAGCAACAACGACCCCTACTGCCCCGAGGGCGCCGCCGAGTCCTTCGGCCGCCCCCTGAACCTGGACACCGACCTGCTCCCCGGCACGTCCCACCTGAACCCGGACTCCGGCTACGGCTCCTGGCCGTCCCTGCTCGAGTGGTGCCTCAACCCATCCCCCAGCACCCGCATCACCCCCCGCGCGTGAACTTCAGGCACGCAGGACCCCGAACTCCCCACACGCCACAGCCGCGCCCCGCCCACGTGTGAAGTTCAGCCACGCAGCGAACCCGAGATCCCCACACGCCAAGGTCCCCACACGCCAAGGTCTCCACGAGTGCTGGCCGCCGCGCGGCATTGCGTCGCCCGAGCGATGCACTCCGCAGCGATGCGGTTCGGTGGTCCCAAGCGCCGAGCGCACACGAACGACGCAAGAGAGGCTGGGCGCACACGAACAGCGCAAGAGGGACACCAGGCGCATACGAACAGCGCAAGAGGGACACCAGGCGCACACGATCAACAGGGAACAGGGGCGGTAGGTGCACACGATCCGCGACCGTGGACTCGCACAGCCGCCAGAGGGGCGCCAGAACGACTCGATCAGCGATCGGGGACTCCCGCCCGCCCCGGTCGGCCATGATCGTGAGCCCAGACCACCCGAAGCACCGCCACTCATCGGTCGACGGTCACCCCACAAGCAGCGGCGCCGCACCCCGAGCGGGTGAACGTGCGGCCTACAGCGGGCACGACTTCACACACACCCGGGGTCCGGGGGCGGATCAACCGACCCTGACGGGGACCTGACCCTCCGCGGGAGCGACACGAGCGGCAGGCACGACGGGACCGGCGAGTGGATCACCGTCGGCCGCACCGGACAGGCCGGACTCGAGGTCGACGGGGTCGAGGTCGGCAAGGGCGGCGGCGTCGAGGGCGGCGTCGGTGCGGCGGCGGCGGAGTTCGCCCGGGAGGACCGCCAAGGCGACCAGGACCCCGACGGCGCCGACCGCGACGAAACCCCACGCCGGGGCGATCGAGTCGATGGCCAGGCCGGCCAGCGGGCCGCCCAGTGCCACGCCCACGGTGAGCGCCGAGTTGTGCAGGCCCATCGCCTCGCCGCGAGCGGACGCCGGGATCATCCGGCTGATCGCGGCCGAGCTCGCCGTGATCGTCGGGGCGCACAGGGCGCCGGCCGGGATCAGCAGCAGCGCGAGCAGCCACCAGTGTGAGCCGCCCAGCCCGACCGGGATGGTGAACAGGGCCATCGGCAGGAAGATGGCGAGTACCGGGAGCCCGCGGCGGATGGTGCCGTACGCGAAACCGCCCAGCAGCGAGAAGAACGCCCAGAGTGACATGACCATGCCGCTCCAGCCCAGCTCGCCGGACTCGCGGAGCACCGCGACGACCGCGACGTCGGTGCCGGAGAGCACGAGCGTGGCGGCCATCGTGACGGCGAGGATGGCGACGAACCGCGGCTTCAGCCAGCTGCGGCGCGGCACCCGCTCGACGGCGCCAACGGCGGCCTCGTGCTCGGCCCGGGTGGGTGGGTCGAGCAGCCAGAGACCGAGCCCGGCCAGCAGGATGCCGACGGCCAGGGTGAGCATGGCGACGCGCGGGCCGGCGGCGCTGGTGGCGATCAGCACGCCGAGCGCCGGGCCGGCCATGAACGACAGCTCGGTGGTGATCGAGTCAAGGGCGAAGGCGGGCAGCCGATGCGACTCGGGGGTGAGCGCGGCGATCGACTGCCGGGCCACCGAGAACGCCGGGAGCGCCAGGAACCCGCCGACCACGGCGACCGGGAGCAGAGCCCAGTACGGCAGCGCCTGCGCGACGAGCCAGTAGGTCACCTCGGCGACCGTGGTGAGCACGAGGATCGGGCGGAGGCCGTGTTTGTCGATCATCCGGCCCATCACCGGGGCGCCGAACGACCCGCCGACGGTCGCGGCCGCCCCGACGAGACCCGCGGCGCCGTAACCCATGCCGAGGTCGGTGACCACGTGCAGGGTGAGCACCACCGCCGCGGCCGCGATGGGGATGCGGGCGAGCGTGGCGACGACGAGCAACGACGGGATCTTCGGCAGTGCGAGGGTTTCCCGGTAAGGCTTGAGCAACATGACGATCCTGACCTCCGCCGCCGATGATGCCGTAGCCGTACGACAGAAACCATCGGGTTTGGCGTAGCTCACGTAACCGAATGGAAACGAAACGGCCCCCGCTTCCGAAGAAACGGGGGCCGTCCGGCGAAAAAACCTACTTGATGTCTTCCTCGTAGCTGGCGCCACCGTCCGACTCGTGGGTCAGGGGCTTGGCGCCACCCTCCGGCGGACCGGCGATGGTGTGCTCACCGGCAGCGAGCTCGGGGAACTTCAGGTCGAAGGCCGGGCGCTCGGAGCGGATCCGCGGCATCCAGTCGAAGTTGCGCAGCGGCGGCGGGGACGAGGTGGCCCACTCCAGCGAGTTGCCGTGGCCCCACGGGTCGGCCGCGTCGACGACCTTGCCGACCTTGTAGGACTTCCAGATGTTGTAGAGGAACGGCAGCGTGGCCAGGCCCAGGATGAACGAGCCGATCGTGGAGATCGTGTTCAGCGTGGTGAAGCCGTCGCTGGGCAGGTAGTCCGCGTACCGCCGCGGCATGCCCTTGGTGCCGAGCCAGTGCTGCACCAGGAAGGTGGTGTGGAAGCCGATCATGGTGAGCCAGAAGTGCACCTTGGCCAGCTTCTCGTCGAGCATCCGGCCGAACATCTTGGGGAACCAGAAGTAGATGCCGGAGAAGACCGCGAACACGATCGTGCCGAAGAGCACGTAGTGGAAGTGCGCGATCACGAAGTACGAGTCGGAGACGTGGAAGTCGATCGGCGGCGACGCGAGCAGCACGCCGGAGAGACCACCGAAGAGGAACGTCACCAGGAAGCCGATCGCGAAGAGCATGGGCGGCTCGAAGCTGATCTGGCCGCGCCACATGGTGCCGATCCAGACGAAGAACTTCATGCCGGTGGGCACCGCGATCAGGAAGCTCAGGAAGCTGAAGAACGGCAGCAGCACCTGGCCGGTGACGAACATGTGGTGCGCCCAGACCGACATGGACAGTGCGCCGATCAGCAGCGTCGCGGCGACCAGGCCCTTGTAGCCGAAGACCGGCTTGCGGCTGAAGACCGGGATGACCTCGGTGATGATGCCGAAGAACGGCAGCGCGATGATGTACACCTCGGGGTGGCCGAAGAACCAGAAGAGGTGCTGCCAGAGCATCGGCCCGCCGGTCTGCACGTCGAAGACGTGGGCACCGAGGATGCGGTCCGCGGCGAGCGCGAAGAGCGCGGCCGCCAGGAACGGGAAGACCATCACCGCGAGCAGCGCGGTGACCAGCATGTTCCAGCACATGATCGGCATGCGGAACATGGTCATGCCGGGCGCGCGCAGGGTCAGGATCGTGGTGATCAGGTTGACCGAGCCGAGGATCGTGCCCAGACCGGAGATGGCCAGGCCGACCACCCACATGTTGGCGCCGACACCCGGCGAGTGCAGCGAGTCGCTCAGCGGCGTGTACGCGAACCAGCCGAAGTCGGCCGCGCCACCCGGCGTGAGGAACCCGCCGATGGTGATCAGACCACCGAACAGGTAGAGCCAGTACGCGAACGCGTTCAGCCGCGGAAAGGAAACGTCCGGCGCACCGATCTGGATCGGTACGACGTAGTTGCCGAACGCGAACACGATCGGTGTCGCGAAGAACAGCAGCATGATCGTGCCGTGCATGGTGAAGAGCTGGTTGAACTGTTCCGGCGACAGGATCTGCATACCCGGCCGGGCCAGCTCGGCGCGCATCAGCAGCGCCATGAGGCCACCCAGCAGGAAGAACACGAAGGCGGTGATCATGTACATGATCCCGATCTGCTTCGCGTCCGTCGTGCGCAGGACCCGGGCGAATGCCGAGCCCTTGACCTGCCGTCGCACCGGATATGGACGGGTCGCGATCGGCGACGGCGCAACGGTCGTCACGAGATGCCTCCGTTGTCTCGTTCGTCCCACTCGGCACACCCTGAAGATCGGGCGTACCTCGCTGGCAGAATAGTCCCCCACCTACCGCACGCTGGCGCGGGGTGACACTGGGCCATTTAGACAGCCACCTAGGACGAACCCGGACGACTACACCTGTGAGACCAGGCCCCGGTAGTGATCGGTGAAGATGCGCAGTCCACGACGGCGCAGCATCGGGTCCCGCAGGGACGGTGGCACGTCCCTGGTCCGGTCCCGTTCCCGGGTCCGCTCGCGGACCTCCGTACACCGTGGCCTGCGGCGATCCTCGAAGACACGCAGAGCAACGGAGATGTCACCCTCCGACTTTCGCAGCTCCTGACCGAGCACGTAGCCGTCCTCAAACGACATGGCGCCACCCTGGGCCAACGTCGGCGCGGTGGCGTGCGCGGCGTCGCCGACCAGCACGACCGGCCCCTTCGACCAGGCGTCCAGGACGACCTCGTCGGTACGCGCGACCGACACCTTCTCCATCCGGTCCAGGATGGCCGGCACCGGCCCGCCGTACGACCCGAAGAGCTCCTGCAGCCGCTTCAGCGGATCATCGGGATTCGGCGAGTCCGGGGCGGTCTCGTCCGCGTACACGTATATCTTGCCGCCACCCATCGGCATGGCGACGAACTGCGACCGCCGCCCCAGGGAGGCCGTCCAGTCGGTGAGCGGCGGGCCGCCACTGACCACCGAGCGGTAGACGATCTGACCGGTCGGCACCGCACCCCCGCCGAGGCCGACCTTCTCCCGGATCGTCGAACGACGGCCGTCCGCGCCGATGACCAGGTCGTACTCCGCGATCGAGCCGTTGCCGAACTCCACCTTGGCGGCGCCGTCGATGATCTCCAGGTCGCGGACCTCGGTGTCGTAGCGCACCTCGCCGCCGACGCCGGTGAGCAGCACCCGTTGCAGGTCGGCGCGGGAGAGCACCCGCGACTCGCCGACGCCCGCCCAGAGCGCGGCCACGTCCATCTCGAACAGCTGGCGGCCACGGGCGTCCAGGAAGACCTGCCGGAAGATCAGCTCTCCGAGCGGCCGCAGCGGGACGTCGAGTCCGAGCAGGCGCATCGCCCGGGTCGCGTTGCCCGGGAGGTAGATGCCGGCGCCGGGGCTCATGGTCGCCGGAAGGGCCTCCACCACATCCGGACGGAATCCCGCGACTCGCAGCCCCCGGGCCGCGGCCAAGCCGGCAACACCGGCGCCCACCACGAGGATGCGCAAGGTCATCGCACCAACGCCTTCCTGTCGATGGATACGCGTCGGAGCCAGAACACTACCGCGCGCCACCACGGACGGGGAACCCTCGATCAACATCGGGTCCTATTTGCTCTATTAGCGCCCCCGTCGCGGTGCGTCCACCAGCCAACCACACGGGTACGACATTCCCGGGGCTAGTCACCCGTACAGGAAGAGGACTCGGACGAAGAGGTGAGGGATATCTCTGTCGGATGCGGGCATCCTTCTTGCGCGGCCCACCGGCCATGCACCGAAGATGCAACCAGCAAATGCTTCAGGAGCACTGCGGTACGCCGAATGGCGGGGGTCTACCGGCCGAGAGCAGTGGAAAGGGTTCGACTCAGATGCACCCCGTCGTCACAGATCTCTCCGCCGAGCTGTGGCAGTCCGCCGTCCGCGTGCTGGACATCAACTGGTCCGGCGATCACATGGTGCCGTCGCGCCGGCTCTATCCACACCAGTGGAGCTGGGACACGGCCTTCATCGCGGTCGGCCTCGCCTACGTCAACCCCACCCGGGCCTGGCGCGACCTGCACAGCCTCTTCGAGGCGCAGTGGCCGGACGGCCGGGTGCCGCACATCGCCTTCGACCCGGCGACCGGCGAGGAGGACTACTTCCCCGGTCCCGCTTTCTGGAACGTTCCGGCGTACGGTCGCCGTCGGCCCCTCGGCAGCACCGGCATCGTCCAGCCGCCGGTGCACGCGCTGGCCGCGTGGGAGGTCTACCGCCACGCCGCCGCACACGGCGCCGCCAGTGTCCAGGAGGCGCTGAACGAGCTGGCCTGGCTCTACCCCCGGCTCGTCGCCCAGCAGGACTACCTCTCCGAGCGCCGGAACGCGGGCGGCGCCGGTCTCGCCGCGATCGTGCACCCCTGGGAGTCCGGACTGGACAACAGCCCGTCCTGGGACGCCGCGCTGGCCAACGTCCCCGCCGATCTGAGCCTGCTCACCCGGTACCACCGCCGCGACCTGGTGGTGACGAACGCCGCACACCGCCCGACCGACGAGGACTACGCGCGCTATGTCCGGCTCGCGGTGAGTTACCGGGACGGCGGGTACTCCGACACCGACCTCCCGCAGCGGCACGACTTCGTGGTGGAGTGCCCCGGTTTCAACGGCGTGCTGGGCGTGGCCGAGCTGGCTCTGGCCCAGATCGCCGGCGTGCTCGGCCTGCCCCTGGACGCACGGCGGCACCGGCAGCGCGCCCGGGAGATCACCGCGGCGATCTCCCGGACCCTCTGGGACCCCGCGACGCGTACCTTCCGCTCCCGCGACGTCCGGACCGGCGAGCTGAGCGCGGCCCGCTGCGTCAACGGCCTGCTGCCGCTGATGCTGCCGGACCTCTCCGCCGACCGGGCCGCCGCGATCATGGACGAGCTGCGCTCGGAGCGCTTCGGCCTGCCCGCGCCGAGCACCGACCGCACCGCGGCGTACTTCGACACCCACCGCTACTGGCGCGGTCCGGTCTGGATCAACGTGAACTGGCTGCTCCGCCGCGGCATGCAGGTTCACGGCCACCACGGCGAGGCCGAGGAACTGCGCCGCGCCCTGCTCCGCCTGGTCCACGACAACGGCCCCTACGAGTACTTCGACCCGGAGACCGGCAAGGGCCTGGGCGCGCCGACCTTCAGCTGGTCCGCGGCCCTCTGCCTGGACCTGCTCGCCGACCGCTCCGCACCGGCTTACGCCCGCGACGCCTGAGAACCCTCTTCCGGTACGCCGGAACGCCGGCGATGTCCGGCCGCTGGACGCGGCCGGACATCGGATCAGAAGATGACCACCGAGCGCAGCACGTCGCCGGTGTGCATCTTGGCGAACGCCTGCTCCACCCCGTCCAGCGGGATCTCCTCGGTGACGAAGCTGTCCAGGTCCAGCCGGCCCTGCTTGTAGAGCTCGGTCAGCATCGGGAAGTCCCGGCTGGGCAGGCAGTCGCCGTACCAGCTCGACTTGAGCGCGCCGCCCCGCCCGAACACGTCGAGCAGCGGCAGCTCGATCGTCATGTCCGGCGTCGGCACGCCCACCAGCACCACGGTCCCCGCCAGATCACGGGCGTAGAACGCCTGCTTGTACGTCTCCGGCCGCCCCACCGCCTCGATCACCACGTCGGCGCCGAACCCGCCGGTCAGCTCCTGCACCCGGGCCACCACGTCGTGCTCGCGGGCGTTGACCGTGTGGGTGGCCCCGAAGCCCCGGGCCCACTCCAGCTTCCGGTCGTCGGTGTCGATCGCGATGATCGTGCTCGCCCCGGCCAGCGCCGCACCGGCCACCGCGCCGTCACCGACGCCGCCGCAGCCGATCACCGCGACCGAGTCGCCCCGGGTCACCCCGCCGGTGTTGATCGCCGCGCCGAGCCCGGCCATCACGCCGCAGCCGAGCAGGCCGACCGCCGCCGGGCGCGCCGACGGGTCCACCTTCGTACACTGGCCGGCCGCGACCAGCGTCTTCTCCACGAACGCGCCGATGCCCAGGGCCGGGGAGAGCTCGGTCCCGTCCTCCAGGGTCATCTTCTGCTTGGCGTTGTGGGTGGCGAAGCAGTACCACGGCTTGCCCCTGTTGCAAGCCCGGCAGTTCCCGCAGACGGCGCGCCAGTTGAGCACCACGAAGTCGCCCGGCGCGACGTCGGTGACCCCCTCGCCGACCGCCTCGACGACACCGGCCGCCTCGTGCCCGAGCAGGAACGGGAACTCGTCGTTGATGCCGCCCTCCCGGTAGTGCAGGTCGGTGTGGCAGACGCCGCAGCTCTGCACCTTCACGACCGCCTCACCGGGCCCCGGATCGGGCACCACGATGGTGGCCACCTCGACCGGCTTGCCCTTCTCCCGGGCGATGACGCCCCGTACCCGCTGGCTCATCCGCATCCCTCCGTCGACAGCTCATTGGATGCGGACAACCCTGCCACTCCGCCCCATGGTCAGGTAGGTAGATCGTCCGGGTTATCCACGAGCGCTTCGGCGAGCTTGGCCAACTGACGGACCTGAGCCGTGGTGAGGCGGTCGAAGATCAGCTGCTGGACGGCCTCGGCGTGCCCGGGAGCGGAGGCGACCACCTTCTCCCAGCCGGCCTCGGTCAGCTCGGCGATCTGCACCCGGCCGTCGGCGGGATCGCGCGTCCGGCGGATCCAGCCCTTCTCCTCCAGCCGGGAGACCACGTGGGAGAGACGGGAGAGGGAGGCGCTGGCTCGCCGGGCCAGCAGGCTCATCGGGAGGCGGCGGTCCGGGCGCTCGGAGAGCGTCATCATCACGAGGTAGCCCATATGGGTCAGACCGGCGTCCCGCTGGAGCTGCGCGTCCAGGGCGGCGGGCACCTTGACCAGCACTTCGACCAGTCGCCGCCAGGCCGTCTGCTGTTCCTCGGTCAACCAGCGCGGCTCGTCCATGCTGGAAGGTTAGTGGTTCTGATACCCGACACCGAATCGATCGACTTGCGTGAACCTGAGCGGGTACTCTGTGCGAGGCAGATCACTCTGGGCGTGCCACGCCCTGACGACTTTCCACCCCGACACGACGCCGGAACCGGCTGGCTGGGGGGCCTCGGCCGGTTCCGGCGTCGTGCGCCAATGCTCGTGAAACGCCTGCTCGTTCACTTCGCCGGCGGCTCGTCCTTCCCCGCCTCCTCCAGGGCGTCCGCCTCCTCCTTGGTCCGGTGCACCGCGCCGTCGGCGTGCTCCGGCGGGCCGTAGATCGTGTAGAGGACCAGCGGGTTCGGGCCGTCGTTGACGAAGTTGTGCTTGCGCCCGGCCGGGACGACCACGAGGTCGCCCTGGACGACCGCACGGGTCTGCCCCGAGACGATCGCCTTGCCGGCCCCGCTGACGAAGGTGAGGATCTGGTCCACCTCGTGGACCTCCTCGCCGATCTCGCCGCCCGGTGGGACGGTCATGATGACGAGCTGAGTGTGCTCGCCGGTCCAGAGGACACGGCGGAAGTCGGGGTTCTTCTCCGCGACGGTGGCGATCGTGAAGTGTTCCATGCCGGAACGGTTACCCAGGTCAGGAGCTCCGCAACCGGCCCGGCGAGACCGGTGTCGGCCGGCCGATCAGATAGCCCTGGACGTAGTCGACGCCCAGCTCGCGCAGCATCCGCAGGGTCGGCTCGTCCTGCACGAACTCGGCCACCGTGTGGATCCCGTACGCCTGGCACACCTGCACGAGCGCCCGTACCAGCACCTGGTCCTGCGGGTTGTCCACCAGGTCGACCACGTACTCCCCATCGATCTTGACGATGTCGACCGGGAAGAGCCGCAGATAGCGGAAGGAGGCGTAGCCGGAGCCGAAGTCGTCCAGGGCCAGCGAGCAGCCCAGGTCACGGATCCGGTCGGCGAACCGGCGGGCCTCGCTGAGGTTGCCGATCAGCGCGGTCTCGGTGATCTCGAAGGTGAGCTGGGCCGGGTCCACCGCGTACGTGGCGAGGAGCCGCTCGACCTCGGCGGTGAGCCGGGGATCGCCGACCGACCGGCCGGAGAGGTTGATCTGCAGGCTGACGCCGGACTGCTCGGCGGCGAGCCGCATGGCCCGCTCCACCACCCAGAGGTCGATGTCGTAGACCGCGTCCAGCCGCTCGGCGGTGTCCAGCACGTGGATCGGCGACTGCGGGCCGTCCGCCTCGTCCAGGACCCGCAGCAGCAGCTCGTGCCGGGTCACCCGGTTGGTCTGCAGCTCCAGGATCGGCTGCGAGTAGAGCGTGAACCGGTCGGTGCCGAGCGCGTCCGCGACCCGGTTCCGGTACGACCCCTGCCGGTCCCGGAGCAGCACCGGCCGGGCGACCAGCGTGACCGGCACGTCCGTCTCGCGCGACTGCCGCCAGGCCTGTTCCGCGTCGATCAGCAGGTCGTGGCTGCCCGCCTCGGCATCGGCGGCGAACCGGACCAGCCCGCCCCAGACCCGTCCCGCGGTCTCGGTGCGCAGCATCTCGATCAGCAGGTTCGCCTGCTTCCGGGCGACCGGCCAGGAGCTCCCCGCGAGCAGGACCGCGACCTCGTTCGGCCCGACCCGCCCGAGCAGGTACTCCGGTCGCGCCTGGCTCTCCAGCAGCCGGGCGGACTCCTGGAGAAGCTCGGCGTTGCGCTCCGGGCGTACCCCCTCGGCCTCGTCGACCATGAGCTGGGTCCGGATCACCAGCAGCGCGCCACCGGCCTGGCGCAGTGCGCGGTCCAGCTCGTCGGCGAAGCGGGCCCGGGTCAGCAGCCCGGTCGCCGGGTCCGGCTCGACCAGCGAGGCCTGCACGGTCTCGCCCCGCCGGGTCAGCCGGGCCACCTCGCGGCGGGCGCGCTCCCGGGCGGTGACGTCGCGGACCGTGCCCCGGATGCCGCGGACCGTGCCGTCCGGGCTCATCATCGGCTCGAGACGGCAGTCCACGTCGAACCAGCCGCCGTCGGCGCGCATCAGGCGGACCGTGACACGGACGGTGTTCCGGCTGGTCCAGGCCTCGGTGATGCCGCCGAGCGCCGTGGCGTGGTCGTCGCGGTGCACGTAGCGGGCGAGGACCTGGCGGGTCATCTCCTTCTCGGCGGGGACCCGGCCGAGCATCGCGGAGAGCGCGGCCGACCAGACGATCTGGTCGCCGGCGGCGGTGTACGAGAACCACGCGGCGCGATCCTCGGCGGGCGGCCGGGGTTCCGGCAGCGCGGCGGCCGGCGCCGACGACGACCAGCGCTCACGTTCTTCGGGCACAGTCATCCGCCGTCACCTCCCCCTCGCGCACGGCAGTTTCCGCTCGACACCCAAGACCCCTCACCTATTACGACCTGTCACCGGGCCGTAGTAACAGAGGACGCCATAGTCAAAGTTTTGACGAATCCGCAGGCAAGGCCAGGAGCAGGGAATTATCGCCCATCCAGCCTACCGAAACAACCGAATGGCGGACCCCCTTGCCCCGCAATTCCGCCGAATTACCACGCGATACTCCACGACGGACAGTCACTACCCGTATTCGCTACAGAACCTTCCGCATTGTCATGCGAATAGCCGACCGTCCACATGCACACGCCGTTTCCGGAAAAGCGCGTGGCGTGACCGTCATGCGGCATCCGCCGGGGCGATCTCCAGCTCGGAGATGCGCTGCCAGACCGGCCGCATGGCCGCCTCCGGCTCCCGCGCGAAGACGCTGCCCCGAATCCGGACGAAGACACAGTTACCCACCCGTTCGAGCACCGATTGCCGGCGGGTATCGCTCTCCCACTGCTCCGGACCGTGATAGGTCTCACCGTCGCATTCGATGGCGAGCCGCCGTCCGTCCGGCGCGTTCAGTACGAAATCGATCCGGTATCCGCCGATCCGGAACTGCGGGATCGGACGGTAACCGTTCGCGACCAGAAGCTTGAGCACATCGCGCTCGAAGTCGTTCTCGCAACGCGCCGCGCCGTCCACCACATCGTCCGCGTCGGAGAGGTTGCTCGCGTACGCCAGCAGTTTCCCCCGGGCGTCGTCGGCGAGCAGCGAGCCCGGCCGCACCGAGTGGTAGATCCAGAGCTGGTCCCGGGCCCGGGAGGCGGCCACGTTGATCCGGCGGTGGTAGTCGCGCTTGGTGAACGCCGCGACCTTCGGATCATTGTCGGACACCACCATGGACACCAGCACGACGTCTCGCTCGTCGCCCTGGAACGTGTACGCGTCACCCACCCGCATCCGCCGTGCCTGGATCTCGTCCTCGCCGATCGCGTCGCGCAGCCGGTCCAGCAGGTACGCCGCCTGCCCGCTGCTGCTCAGCAGACTGATCACGCCGAGCGTCTTCCCGTCGTACCGCGGGTCCGCGACTATCTTGGTCACCCGCTCGACCAGCTCATCCGCCTCGTCCCGGTTGACGTCGCCGAACCCCGGGACCGGCTCGCGCACCCCGGACTCGCAGAACACGGTCCGGATCGCGGTGAGCACCGGCCGGTCCGCACGCAACGGCATGATCTTGTCGTCGTAGTAGTTCCGCGACGAGAACTCGATGATCTGCGGCACGGACCGGAAGTGCTCGGTCAGCATGATCCGCTCCGGCGAGCGGCGTACCGCGTGATCGTAAAGCGACGACTCCGGGTCGAAGTGCTCCGCCGACGGGATATCGCCCAGGTGCCGGTGGATCAGCGGGCCGACCGAGCCGACGAAGCCGAGCTGCGGCCCGATCTGCTGGTCGTCGCCGACCACCACGGCCCGCTCGGCGAGCGAGAGCACCGGCAGCGCGAAGAGGTCCGCCTGCGACGCCTCGTCCACGATCACCACGTCGAACGTCGCGCCGGCGGCGAACTGCTCGACCGCCCGGTCCACCGACATGACCCAGACCGGCACCGCACTGACCGCGGACTCCATCGCCCGCTGAGCGTGCGCCTGCCAGACCGCGGCGCTGCGCCCGGTGCCCTTGCCGATCTTGCGGAGCGCGGTGGTCCAGTCGGCCAGCGCCGCCCGCCGCCGGTCGTCCAGCGAGCGGGCCACCTCCAGCCAGGCCGACGCGACGACCAGTTCGCCGGTGAGCCGCCGGATCCGGGTCCGGGCCCGCTCCACCCGCCGGGCCAGCACCGCCGGATCGACGTCGCCGACCACCCCGTCGAACCAGGTCTGCGCCCGCCGCCACTGCCACGCGTCCAGGCAGGCCACGCCGGAGACCGGGGGCACCTCGCCGGCCGAGATCTGCGCGGCCCACTCCGGCGCCGCCTTGACCAGCCGGTCGAAGCTGACCGAGAAGCGCATCACGTCCGGCTGCAGCAGGATCACCCGCAGCGCCTCGGCGATCGCCTCGTCCCAGCCTTCGAGGGTCTCCCACGCCTGCGCGAACTCCGGCCACGGCGCCACCCGGTCGGCCACCGCACGATCCAGCGCCCGCAGCCGCTCCAACCGCCGGAAACCGGCGGCCCCCTCGACCATCTCGGTCACCGCGGCCAGCCGCCCGGCATCCAGTTCCAGTTCCTTCTTGGGTACGACCTCAGCCAGCCGTTCCGCGAGCGAAGGCCAGCGCCGCAGGTCGAACTCGAGCGAGTGCGCCGCCTCGGAGAGCAGCGCGCCCGACCACACCTCCGGGTCGCCCCAGCCACCGGCCGGCTCGGTGATCCGCAGTCGCTCCACCCACTCGGCCCACAGGTCGCCGAGGCGCCGCCGGGACTGTATCCGGCGGACCCACGCGACCACCTGGTCGACGTCCTCGACCGAGCGCAGCCCCTCGCCGTCCACCCGGACCTCGTCGGCCACCCGGTACAGGCCGGGCTGGAGCAGCCGGTTCAGCCCCTTGCCCGCCTCGAACCGCAGCCGGATCTCGCCCAGCTTGGCGAGCAGCATCTTCGGCTCGTTCGCGAGCTGGTCCGGCACCACGATCCGGTGCCCGGCCTGCTCCCGCGCGCTCGCGGCGAGCTCGGTCAGCAGCTCCTCGACCGAGGCCACGTGGTCGGCCCAGAGCGACTTCCAGTGCTGGTCGTGCATCAGCCGGCCGAGGCGGTCGGTCCAGGTGCCCTCGCGACGGCGCAGCCACGCGACGGCGTCCTTGAGCTCGGTCAGCAGTTCGGCCAGGACGTCCGGCTCCATGGCGCGTACCCGGGAATTCTGCACGCCCTGATCCGCCAGGCGGGAGAGAGTCGCCTCGATCTCCGCGATCTCGGCCCGCCGCGCCGAGGACTCGGCGGCGTCCGGCAGATCCTGGATCTCCGGCAGCGGGCGCATCGCGGCCGCCCGGTCCTCGGCCGAGAGCCGCGTCGCCAGCTTGAGCACCGTCGCGAACTCCTCGATGGTCAGCGGCGCCGGCCCGCTGATCGGGTCCGGGATGCCGCCGTGCTCCGCCGCCCGCTCCCGCAGCCAGGCACCCACCTCGGCGGGCAGGAGATTCACCCCACCGATCTGGTACGTCACCGCCTCGCTCTCGGCGATCAGCCGCAGGCCGGCCAGCGCCGAGTTCAGCTCCCGCTCCGCCTCCTCCAGCGTGTGCGTGAGCCGGTCCACCCGGCGCGCCTCGGCGTCCTTGTCCAGGGTGGCGGCCCGGTCGGAGAGCTCCCGCGCGGCCAGCTGCAGCTGCATCAGCTGATCCGTGGTCCGCCCGAGCACGGCCAGGCAGAGCGGCTGGACCTCCTCGGGCAGGCCGTCCCGGAGCACCCGGAGCGGCTCCTCCTTCTGCGCGACCACCAGGACCCGCTTGCCGTTCGCCATCAGATGGCAGATCAGGTTACGGATGGTGTGCGTCTTGCCCGTGCCGGGCGGGCCCTGCACCGCGACGTTCCGGTGCTGGGCCAGCCGGCGGACGATCGACTCCTGCGCCTCGTTGGTCGGCATCGGCATGAGCAGCCGCTCGCCGACCCGGTGCCAGGCCTCCGGCCGGTCGTCCGGCATCGCCAGCCGGCTCGGCTCGTGCGCCAGGATCGCGGCCAGCGCACCCACGCCACCGGAGCCGGCCGAGGCCCGGTCCCGCAGGTTCTCCAGGAAGCCGCGGAGCTGCCGCTGCCGGGGCCGCGCGAAGAGGATCGCGGTGTCCCGGATGTGGGTGCCCTCGGGCTTCGGGTCTCCGGGCACGACGACCGTACGGTCCTCGCCGAGGCGGGTCAGGGCGCGCTCGAAGAACTCGCGGCGCTCGAGGTCGTTCCAGAGGTCCACCTCGACCGTGCCACCGGGTCCGGTCAGGCCGAGAAGCTGGGTGAGATAGCGCTCGTCGAGCCCGGCGAGCGCGTCGACCTGCAGCCGGGACGGTCCGGCCGGGGAGACCGAGATCAGGGCGCGGTCGGCGTCGTACTCGATCAGCACCGGGGTGGCGATCAGCGGGTAACGGACCTTGGCCCCGTCGACGACGGTCTCCAGCAGGCCGTGCCCCCAGACCAGCTCGGTGGTGTTGGCGGCCATGTCAAGTTGATGCATCCGGTCGAACAGCTTCCGGTGCAGGTCCCGGGCCTGTTCCGCGGACTCGCTCAGCCGCGCCCAGGGCCGCCACTTCTCCTCCCGCCAGGTCTCGAAGTCGTCCCCGCCGTCCTCCGGCTCGCTCTCCGCACCACTCGCGCCCTCGGCGCCGCCCGTGCCACTCGCGCCCTCAGCATCGCCCGCGTCCCCGACGCCGCCCGTGCGCTCGGCACCGTTCGCGCCTTCCGCGCCCACGACGCCGCTCGCGCCTTCCGCACCCACGTCTTTGATACCGGATTTTTCGGATTTATCGGCATCGGCGCCGGCGGTCTTCGCCGGGGCGGCCTCCACCGCGGGCTCGCTGGTCGCGGTGATCTCGCCGCGCAGGCGGCGGCGCAGGGCGGCCGGGACCGCGACCGGCAGCGGCAGGTCCGGCCGGCCGACACGCAGCCACGAGGTGCCGTCGGCGCCGGGTCCCGACCGGCAGTCCGGATGCTGCGGCAGCGCGTCCAGCCAGTGCGCGTCCGACGGCACGGTCCGGGCCGGGCGGTCCATCTGCGCACGGACGGCAAGAAGGTAGTCGGCGACCGCGACAGCCCGGTCCCGGATCGTCGTGGGCGACTCCATTCCGCGAAGTCTAGGGCTCCACCCGGCGAGCGGGTGAGTGCGGTCACCGCCCTTTTTCAGGCTCCCGGCCGACGACCGGAGGCAGTATCGTGACGCCCGGCTGATCTTGAGGCGAATCCGGAGAAACGCATGAGGCGGGGATGGGCCGATCTCGACGGCAACGGCCACTACTGGCCGTCGCAGCCGTCACCCGCCTCACCGACCACGCCCGTCGATCCCTTGATCAGCCCGGACTTCACCGGCTGGTGGCAGCGCGGCACCACCCTGATGACCCGGATCTGGCGCCCGGCCCTCGCGGTCAACCTGGTCGCCGCCGTACCGATGGCCCTGGTCGCCGTCCCCGTCCAGATCACGATCAACCACGAGCTCGCCTCGCTCCGCACCGCGACCCGCCTCGCCGAGGTCACCGGCGCGCTCACCGCCACCGGCCTGATGCTGGCCAGCACCCTGGTCACGTTCCTGCTGCACGTCATCGCGGTCCTGATCACCGCCCAGCTCGTGATCCTGGTCGCCACCGGCCGCCCGCCCGGCATCCGCGCGGCGCTGGCCACCTCGGTACGCCGCATCCCCGCCCTGATCGGCTGGAACGCCGTCACGGCCGTACTGACCGGCGCCGCCTTCCTCTGCTGCGTGCTACCCGCCTTCTACTTCGCCGTGGTCCTGCTGGTCCTCCCGGTCGTCGTACTCCTCGAACCCGGCCGCGGCGTCGGCCGCTGCTTCCAGATCTTCCACGTCGACTTCGGCGCCTCGGCCACCCGCGCCGGCACCCTCTTCGGCCTCGGCATGGCCTGCGAGTCCCTGGCCTCGGTCGCCGACTTCCTCACCGACCCCAGCATCGGCCTGACCGACCCCGGGCCGATCCTCTCCACCTTCCAGGCCGTCCTGAGCGTGCTGCTGTATGTCGTTTATGGCGTCCTCGGCACACCGTTGCTGGTCACCGCATATGCCGACATGCGCGCCCGCACCGAGCCCTTCTCCACCGCCCACCTGATCACCCCACCCACCACCCGCCCGGCCCCACCCAGCTGACCACTCACCGCCACCACGAGCCCAGCGTCACCCAGGCCGGCCACTCACCGCCGTCGCAGACCCGGCGTCACCCGGCTGACCACCCGCCGTCGCAGACCCGGCGTCACCCGGCTGACCATCCGCCGTCGCCCCTCCCGGCCTCAGGTCGGGCACCTTCTCTTCGGGATCCAGCCCGATCGCCGACCGCCCACCATCGATCGGAATGATCGCCCCGTTGATGAACGACGCGGCATCCGACAGCAGAAACGCCACCACATCCGCGATCTCCTCCGGCCGCCCCATCCGCCCCACAGGTTGAAGCCGAGCGATCTCCCGATCAAACCCTTCTCCCCGGTACGCCTCCGCCCGCCCCGTCACCACCGACCCCACGGCCAACGCGTTGACCCGTACCCCGAACCCTCCATAATCCACCGCAAGCGCCCTGGTCAGCCCCTCCACCGCCGCTTTCGCCGTCGAGTAGGGAAGCGCCCCGCGCACCGCCCGCTGCCCTTGATGCGACGAGACATTGACGATCGCCCCACCCTTCCCACCACCCCTGCCAACACCACCACCGCCGGGGTTTGAACCATCGCCATCGCCATCGCCATCGCCATCGCCGAGGAAGTGCCGCAGAGCCGCCGCGCATCCCGCAAGCGCCGGGTCGAGATTCCTCGTGATGAGCGCCCTGACCTCAGCCGCCGGCAGTTCATGAAGCCAGGCCTCCGGAAACACCGCCGCGTTGTTCACCCACCCGCACAACGGCGCCACACCGGCCGCGAGGCCGGCCGCCCGTTCGGCAACCACCTGATCTCCGGCATCCCCGACCACAACCATCAGACGATCTCGCCGCGGATGGCTTCCCACCCAGCTCGACGCGGCCTCGGACGCTTCCAGCACAACAACCGCGCCGCCATCTCCGACAAGCCGCTCGACGATCGCCCGCCCGATCCCTCGCCCGCCCCCGGTAACCACATAGGACTTCCCACGCAGACTCATCCACTCATCTTCATCAACACACCACCACCGCACCTGCCGAAGGCCGCACCCGCGAGGCAGCCCGAATCCCCACGACCAGGCCGCACCCACACCATCCCCGCCGCCCCACTCGGCACCCGGACTCACTCGCCACCCGGACTCACTCGCCACCCGGACTCACTCGGCACCCGGACCCACTCGGCACCCGGACCGGGAGGCCACACCGAAGCACGCCGGGCCTGGACACATGAGGCCACGCCGAAGCACGCGGAACCTGGACGCAGCCGAAAAGCCGAAAGGCAGCCGGAAAGCAGGCACCCGGCACCGAGCCTGGCTGCGGCAGCCCTCGCTAGGGGAACTGCATGCGACGAGGGCGCGGGATCACCGGCGGAGGGAGGGGCAGGTCGTCCAGGTGGCTCCAGTTCAGGGTGCCGTTGTCGGTGGACTTGACCTCGCCCAGGCAGGCGCGGAGCAGGCCCAGGTTGGGTGCTCCGGCGTAGCCGGCGATGACGACCTCGGGCTTCGGGGCGATCCGGGCGATCGCCGCACAGATCTTGGCGACCTCGCGTTCGTCGACGGCGTCCAGCGGGAGCGGAGCCTCGATCGGCGACCGGCGCCACGGCGGGCCGAAACGCCCGAGCAGTTCCCGGGCGAGGCGCCCGAACGAGCGCCCCACCTCCGCGTCGCGCATCGAGATCCGGGCGGACTGCCCGTAGCACCACGGAACCACGACGTGCCCGTTGATCAGGACCAGTTGGTAGACCGAGCGGGGCACGCTGATGATCTCCGCCCCGGGCAGGGTGCCGAGGAAGAGCACCAGCTCCTCGTACGGCAAGGCCCATCGGGGGTTGGCGAGCACCCGCTCCACGGTCTGCGTCATGGCGGGGTGCGCGTGCACTTCACGGTCGATCGCCGTGCTCAACGCCTCGGGCACCCGGGTCCAGAGCTCGTCGGCGACCTTGTCACCGAACTGCTCGACCAGCCAATCGCTCGGACCGACGAGAACGTCTGGACGCATTCCCCACCACCACCGTCCGTGATGCCGACGTCACTGCTGGCTAGAAGAGTTGCACTTCCAATGATCGACTGGAAGGGGTTAGCAACGAGATCATAAAAACGACTGTGAATGAAATCGAGCATGTCGATCAACGGTTAGCCACGACGGCGGAGCACCGAGCGCGAGGAGAGCAAAACCTGCAACTTGCGCGGCGAACCGCTCGCGCAAGTTGCAGGACGGTTTCGCTATTCACCCGCGACTGACAGTTAACCGCGAAGTTATTTCGGATCGGTGACGGCGAGGCAAACATCATTTCACCGGCCGTGATCAAACACTCCACCACCAGCACTCACCCGCCCCAGAAGATCCTTTACGCATCATCCGTCACGCCTCGCCGGCCGAATCGCAAATCGTTGCACGTGGTGAATCCGCCTTGCAGCTAGATCCACACGCCCTGCTCAGCGGCCCGAGTACGAGCAAGCACCTGCGCACTGCGCAACTCGAGACAGCATCACTGTCAGATTCCCGTCACAGCCCCACCGAACCCGGGCATTTCGATCACCGCCGCGCCTGCAAACGCTCTCACGCCCCCACCCCAACCGTCACGAATTATCGATCTTGACCACCGCGCCGGAGACCGCCCGGAAAATGGTTTCGGACACCCCGACGGCCGCCCCCGGACAACGAAATCTTAAATACATTCCGCATTCCGCTGTGGACACCGAAGCCGGCGAGCGTCGCCCGTTCTCCTTTACCCGTCGACAATGACGCCCGCTCACTTCAGCGCTGCAAATCGCAACCGCCATCGCCGTCACTGTGCGTTGCGAAACGGAGATCCACCACGTTTCCGGCGTACGTCCACACCGGATCCCACCACCGCACCGCACCGGTTCCGGCCACTCCCACGCCCCACCGCAGCCCGCCATCCCCGGAAGACTCCCGAGCACACCGCCTTGATCACCGGCCGCGGACCGCCCACCGGCCACCGCCTCGGCCCACCCCGGCCACCGCTTCCGCCCTCCCCCTCGGGGCACGAACGACCGTTCCCATCCCACCGGTAAAGCCCTGATCGGACGCTTTATCACCCACTCCGGATCTGAAAGGTCGCACCTCGCCACCTAGCCGTTCGGAAAGCGCGCCCACAACACCCCGGAAACCGAAGCCGACCGGCCGGAAGTCAGCCGCCCGGCGCGCCCTCTCCCGAAGCTCCACAGCCATAGGAGGCGATCACGGCCCGCCCCGTCGCCGACTCCACACCGACCGTCTGCGCCACCGCCACCGTCACCCCGTGGAGCAAACCCTCCTTGGCCACCCGCACCGCTCCGAGGATCTCCTCGGCGATCACCGCCGGCGCCCGCCCGCGATTCCCCTCCCCCAGCTCCAGCCCGATCAACTCGCCGCCCGCCCCGAGCCGGACCGCGACCAGCCCGTCCGGACTCCGCGCCGTACCCGACAACAGCGCCAGCCGCTCCGACAGCTCCCGCGTACGCCGCGCCCGCACCTCTATCCCGGCGTGCCAGTCATCGATCCAGCGCCGGGCGCCCTCCAGATCCCGCGGATCGAACACGAGGCCACCTCCTTCGCACCGGCCCTCACGCTAGCCACGCCGGCAAGATCCCGGAGACGCCTGTGGACAACCTCGCGACCGGCATGTCCACAGCCCTGTGGATAACCTGGCTACCAGCGGAAACGCCTTCAACAGGGATCGACCGTGTCCCAGGAGTAGCCGAACCTCTCCGGCGGCAGCCGCCACTCCCGCAGCACCGCGAGCAGCTCACCCTCGTCGGCCGCCTCCGCCCTGCGGATCCGCGCCACCCCGAGGTCGTGGTCGTACCCCTCCAGCCGGTCGGCCTCGTACTCCCAGTGGGTGATCAGGAAGCTCCGGCCCGGGTCGGCGCGGATCGCGTCACCCGCCGACCCGCTCGGCACGATGTGCACGAACGACCAGCGATGCGGCTGCGAGGCCGGGACCAGCACGGCGAGCCGCCGGCCGAGCCGCAGCGCGGCCAGCAGCGCCGGCGGCCAGATCCATTCACGCTGATCCATAATGGAGGGCAGCGTACCGATCGGAGGTGCCGGGTCGTCGCACAGAACTGTCGGGGGCGGGCGCTACCGTGCCGGAGTGAGTTCGAGTCAGCCGGTCAGTCCGGCCGAGGAGGCCGCCGCGGTGATCGCGGCGGTCCTGCGTGACCTGCGGACGGGCGAGCATCGCGGGGTGGTCGTCGACTCACCGCCGGGCGCCGGCAAGTCGACGCTGGTGGTCCGCGCGGCCGGCGAGCTCGCCGGCGCCGGCGCCCCACTGATGATCGTGGCGCAGACCAACGAGCAGGTGGACGACCTGATCGAGCGGCTCGGCACGCGGTCGCCCGAGGTCGGCGTCGGCCGTCTCTCCGCCGTCGACTACGAGCGCACCGACCGGGTGAAGAACCATCCGAACTGCCGGGTCGCGGCCAAGGTCGGCGATCTCGGCACGCCCGCGGTCACCATCGGCACGGCCGCGAAGTGGGCCACGGTCACCGAGGGCAGCTGGCCCTGGGCGATCGTCGACGAGGCGTACCAGATGAGGTCGGACGCCCTGCTCCGCGTCGCGCCCCGCTTCGAACGCGCGCTCTTCGTCGGCGATCCGGGCCAGCTCGACCCGTTCTCCACGGTCGAGGTGGACCGCTGGATCGGCCTCTCGTGGGACCCGATGCAGAGTGCCGTCGCCGTCCTGCTCCGCCACAATCCCGATCTTCCGGTGCACCGCCTGCCGGTCTCCTGGCGGCTACCCGCCTCGGCCGCCCCGGTGGTCGCCCGCGCCTTCTACCCCTTCACCGGCTTCCGGTCCGGCACCGGCCCGGCCGACCGGCGTCTGCTCTTCGAGCAGCCGGCCGCGAGCGACCTCGACGAGGTCCTGGACACCGCGGCGGAGACCGGGTGGGGTCTGCGCCGGCTTCCCGCCCGTTTTACGGTACGCACGGACGCCGAGGCCGCCGAATCCTGCGCCCGTCTCGCGACCCGCGCCCTGGCCCGGGGCGGAGTCGCCACCTCCGAGTCGGGCTCCGGCCCGCTGACCGCCGAGCGGATCGCCATCGGGGCCGCCCATCGTGACCAGGCCGCCGCCATCCGCTCCTATCTGCCGCCCGAGGCCGCCGGCATCACGGTCGACACCGCGAATCGGCTCCAGGGCCGGGAGTACGACCTGACCGTGGTGCTGCACCCGCTCTCCGGCCGGCGCGACGCCACCGCTTTCCACCTGGAGTCCGGCCGGCTCTGCGTGCTCACCTCCCGCCATCGGCACGCCTGTGTCGTGGTGGCCCGCTCCGGCATCGCCGAGCTGCTGGACGCGCACCCGTCCACCGAGCCGGTACACCTCAACGTCCCGGTCAAGTTCCCGGACGGATGGGAGGCGAATCAATCGATGCTTGCGCATTTACACCGAACGTCACCCACCGGTAACTGTCGATAAGGTTACCGTTGGTCCATGACGCCCAACGGTGCATACCGGCCGATTCTGCGGCCCCGCCGAGGCGAGTTCGCGGCCCTGGCACACCTGTCGGCCGACGAGGCCGCCCGGGTCACGCCGATCATCGAGCTCGACGCGACCGGCAGCATCGTCCCGCTGGTCCGCGAGCTCCGTCCGCGCACCGGCGTACTCGCCATCGACTTCGGCAACGTGCCGGACCCACCACCCGGCACCACACCGCCCGGCACGGGTCGCCCGTTCCCGCCACTCGACACGGGCCGGCGGTGGTCATCGTCCCGCCTGGACCGATCCACATCACGATCCGGCGCGGACCGGCCGTCGTCACCGCCCGGCGCGGACCGGCCGTCGTCACCGCCCGGCGCGGACGGAACGTCGTCACCGCCCGGCGTGGACGGAACGTCGCCCGCACCGGGAGGGGACCGAACGGTATCGCCACCGGGCGCGCGCCGGGCGGTGTCACCGACCGGTGCGGGACGGCAGACCCCGGCGACCGAACGACTCGCCGATCAGCCGTTGGCGCTGGCCGAGCGCCTCGCCGAACTGGGCATCGCGATGGTGCCCGTGCTACGGCCGTACGAGAGCAATCGCCGCCTGGTGGCGCACGGCCTCGCCGCACGCATGCACCGGCGTCGCGCCCTGCTCCGGCTGCAGCCGCACCTGGACGCGGACAATCCCGCCCAGGCCGACGCCGCGGCCGACCGGGTCCTGGCCGCCACCGCGCTCGGCCCTGACGAGATCGACCTGCTCATCGACCTGGCCGAGACCGCCTGCGTCACCCACGCCGAGGAGGTCGAGGAACGTGCCCGGCGGGTGCTGCGGTGGGCACACGGCATGCCGTGGCGGTCGGTGAGCGTGGCGTCCGGCGCGATGCCGCCCAATCTGGACGATCTGCCCACCGACCGCCCGGTCACCGTGGGCCGCCTCGACGCCCGGCTGTGGGCACGGCTCGGCGAACCCGGCGTCGGGTACGCGGATTACGGCGTCACCTCCCCGGTACGCCGCATCGGCGTGCACTACCACCGGCAGCTGCCCACCCTGCGCTACACCACCGAGCAGGACTGGTGGATCTACCGCTGGGCCCGGCGCGGCGGCCGCAGCGACGACCGCTGTCACGACCTGTGCCGCACGCTGGTGACCTCGGCACAGTGGCCGTCGGCGGGCGCCCGGTTCTCCTGGGGCGACGCCGAGATCGCCCGCCGCGCCCGCACCGCCCGGGGCGCCGGCAGTTCGGCCAGCTGGATCGCCTGGAGCACGTCCCACCACATCTCCCACGTCCTGCGAACCATCCCGGCGGGGTAGGCGCTCCGGCCGTCCAGCGTGAGCGTTCCGGCCCGGCCGGGGTGAGCGTTCCGGCCCGGGTGAGCGTTCCGGCCGGGGTGAGCGTTCCGGCCCGGCAGGGCCGGGTTTTCCGGCCCGGCAGGCCATGGCCCACCCACCGGCTCGCCCCCTGGGGCAGGCCCGCCCGGAAACTCGGGCCTGCCGGGTCGCCACATCTGTCGTACGCTTGTTCTAATGTCGCTTACGGCTGCCCTCGCGTACGCCCGGCACGGCATCCCGGTGCTGCCGGTGCACACGCCTGACCAGGGTGGCGCCTGCTCCTGCGACAGAGGATCCCGATGCGACAGTCCCGGCAAGCACCCGTTACTCCGGCGCGGCCTGACCGAGGCCTCCACCGACCCGTTTGTTATCGAGGTCTGGTGGTCGCACTGGCCGCGCGCCAACATCGGTCTGCGCACCGGTGTGCGGATGGACGTGGCCGACGTCGACTCGGCGGAGGGCTGGCACGGCCTGCTCCACCTGCTCGGCGGCGAGCTCCCGCCCGGCCCCAGCGTGCACACCGGCGGGGGCGGCCGCCACCTGTGGTTCCACCCGACCGGCTTCGGCAACCGCGTCCGGCTCCTACCCGGCCTGGACTGGCGCGGTGCGGGCGGCTACGTGCTGGCCCCGCCCTCCCAGCACGCCAGCGGCGCCGCCTACACCTGGGCGCACCGCCCGGGCGGCCCGCTGCCCACGGCCACACCCCCACTGCGCGACCTGATCGCGGGCCCATCCGCTCCGCCCAGCCACCGCGACCAGAACTCCCCGAACGCCCACCCCCGCCGCCCCTCCTCGCCCGACCAGCGCTCGCCACACACCCACCCCGGCCAGCGCTCACCACACACCCACCCCGACCAGCACATGCCGATCGCCCATCCGGATCGGTATGCGGAGGCGGTTCTGCACTCAGCCGTCGAGCGGGTGGCCCGCGCCCCGGTCGGCACCCGGAACGACACCCTGAACCGGGAAGCCTTCACCCTGGGCCGCCTCCTCGGCGCGGGTCTGCTCGACGCCGCCGAGGTCCGCCACGAACTGGAGGCCGCCGCACTGTACGCGGGCCTGTCCCGCACCGAGACCCGCCGAACCCTCCACTCAGGCCTGACCGCCGGCCACCGCCACCCTTTCGACCACCTCCACCACTACCCCGCCGCGTGACGCAGCCCGCCCCGCGACCCGTTCCGTAGCCCCGGGCGAGACCGCTGGGGTGATCCAGCCGGCCCGAAGCCCGCTGCATCCAGCCGGCCCGAAGCCCGCTGCCCTGCTCACCTCGGCCTCCGGGCCGGCCCTGAACAGCCCGCACACCGACCACCCGGGCACCGGTAACCGCTTCGGCGGGTGTCGGATCGCCGCTTCGGGCGCCACTATCACAGCGGCGATCGATTGCCACCTTGCTGGGCTGATGTCTCGGGATTGGCATGGATTGAGGGGAAGGCTGGCCGATCGGGCGGGCCGAATCGGATGATCGGGTCCTGCTTGAGGAGGATGCCGCCCAGGCTGTGCCGGTAGCCTGGCGGTCGAATTTCCGGCCGGGGAGCGATCGTGCTGCAGTGGGACGTCATCGGTGACGCTGAACTGAGCGTGCTCGCCGATCCCGCACGCCTGCGTTCCGTCCGCCGGATCATCGGCACATCCGCGACAGCCACCACCGAAACCGGCCGAACCACCCCGATCGAGCCGACGGCCGGCGACCACACCACACCCACGGACCACACCGCGCCCACCCACACCGAGCCCACCCACACCGAGCCCACCCACACCGAGCCCACCCACACCGAGCCCACCCCCGCCAAACCCACCCCCGCCAAACCCACCCCCGCCAAACCCACCCCCGCCAAACCCACCCCCGCCAAACCCACCCCCGCCGAGCCCGCCCCCGCCGCGCCCGACACCGCTCGCCCGGCAAACGCGGGCACAGGAACGGCAAACGCGGGAACAGGAATGGCAAAAACGGAAAAAGGCACAAAAAAGACCACGGAGAAGAGTGGAACGGCCGACGAGGCTTTCGATCGGCTCGCCATGCTCGTGCGGAAACTGATCGACTCGCCGATGGCCGTGGTCTGCCTGGTCGACGTGGAGACCCAGCACCTCGCCGGGCACGTCGGCATGCCCTCGCCCTTCGCCGAGAGCCGCCGGATGCCGCTCTCGCACTCCTTCTCGCGGCACGTCGTGCTCAGCGGGGAGATGCTGGTCGTCCCGGACACCCGCGCCGACCCGCGTACCCGGGACAACCCGGCGATCGCCGAGCTCGGCGCGATCGCCTACGCCGGGGCACCGATCACCGACCCGGACGGGCTCGTCGTCGGTGCGCTGTGTGCCGTCGACGTCGAACCGCGCGCCTGGACCCCGAGCGAGATCACCTTCCTCGGCGAGATGGCGGCGGTCTGCTCCTCCGAGGCGTGTCTGCGGATCACCCGCGCCGCCGAGGAAGAAGCCCGCCGCACGGCCGAGGAGGCCCGCCGCACGGCCGAGGAGGCGCACCGCACGGCCGAGGAGGCCCGGCACACCGCGGAGTCGGCGCACCACCAGCTGGAGCTGCTCGCCGACCTGACCGAGGCGCTCGCCGCGACCATGGACGTCGAGGAGGGCATGCGCCGCCTCGGCCGGATCGTCACCGAGCGGCTCGCCGACTGGTGCGTGGTGGCGCTGGAGGACGGCCCGCTGATCACCGCCGTGCACCGCGACCCGGAGCAGGCCGGCACCATGGAGCGCTTCACCGCCCTCGCCGTCCGGTCACGGCCCGACATCCGGGCCGTGATGGCGGCGGCCCGGCGTACCGGACGGATCGCCCGGGACGTGGCGCCGGAGCTGATCGACGCCGAGCTGCGCGCGATCGCCGAGGAGGCCGGGCTCGCCGAGGCGCTGATCGCCCCGGTGCTCTCGCCCGTGCAGCGGCGGGTCCTGGGCGCGGTGATCCTGGTCAACGGGCCGACCCGGACCAGGTTCAGCTCCGCCGAGGTGCGTACCGTCGCCGAGATCGGGCGCCGCGCGGGGATGGCCGTGGAGAACAGCCGGCTCTACCGCGAGCAGCGCCACGTCTCCGAGGTGCTGCAGCGCAGCCTGCTCACCGAGCTGCCGGTCCTGCCCGGCGTCGAGCTGCACGCCCGCTACCTGCCCGCGCAGAACGGCGCCGCGGTCGGCGGCGACTGGTATGACGCCTTCGAGCAGCCGGACGGCAGCGTGATGGTGGCGGTCGGCGACGTCTCCGGCCACGATATCGAGGCCGCCGCGACCATGGGGCAGCTGCGCAATCTGGTACGCGGCGACGCGTACGGCCGGGACGACGAGCCCGGTGCGCTGCTGACCGAGTTGGATCAGGCGCTGCACGGTCTCCGGGTGCCCGCCGCGGCGACCGCCGTGCTGGCCCGGGTGCGCCGGGCCCACTCCGGATACTCGGTCAGCTTCGCCAACGCCGGCCACCCACCACCGCTGCTCCTGCTCCCGGACGGCCGGGTCCAGGTCTGGTGGGTACCGCCGGAGCCGCTGCTGGGCCTGCCGCCGCATGACCCGCGCACCACCACTGTCCGATATGTACCACCGGGCTCGACGCTCCTGCTCTACACCGACGGCCTGGTCGAGGACCGCGAGCAGCTCCTCGACGACGGCGTCGCCCGGCTCTCCGAGGCGCTCCGGGCGGCCGCAACCCGCCCCGGCGACGAGGTCTGCGAGCGGTTGCTGCGGGTCGCGCCCCGGCGCAGCGACGACATCGCCCTGCTGCTGGTCCGCCTGACCTGAGAAAGATCAAGACCGATTTACAGTACGGCCGGCGGCCCACCGTGCGTCCACGGCGTCTCGGTCGGGTCCGGCAGCGCCCCGCCGGGCCGGTACGCCTCGCTGAGCGTGGTCAGGATCAGCCGCTCCCCCACCTCGGGCACGCTCCCCGGTTCGGCGACCAGCTTGCGCCCCATCCCCCCGGAGAGCTCCAGCAGCACGTCGAACTCGGTCACCACCGAGCCCTCCGAGACACCCGGCGCGGGAGAGCCCACCGCGGCGCCCGGCGCGGGAGAGCCCACCGGCGTCACCGAGACGACCCGCGCCTTCTGGGACGGCCGGGCGGGCGAGGTCAGCGAGGTCCCCGGTTCGACCCGGACCACCTCCGCGGTACGCACCATGATCCGCGGCCGGAGCACCGGGCGCTTCCCGCTGTCGTCGATCCGGTCCGCCTTGGCCAGCGTCACCGTGCCGGCGAAGGCCGCGCCGGAGAGCCGGTACTCGGCGAGCACCAGCGGATCGTCGAAGGCGCGCTGGACCGCGTACCGGGTGGCCGCGCTCTCCAGCCGCTGCAGCCGGGCCGCCGCGGCGACCGCGCCGTCCCGCCGGGGTTGCGGCGCGCCACCCTCCTGCACGTACTGGGCGAACGCCGAGTACGCGTCCCGGTCCGAGTCCCAGCGCGACGCCACCCGGCTCCCCTCCGGCATCGCACGCAGCAGATCCAGTGCCCGCCACATCCGGTCCCAGGTGGGCAGCAGCAGCTCGTGCAGCACGCCGGCGATGGCCGGGTCGTTCCGTTCGATCAGCGGCGCCAGCACGTGGTTGTCGAACTCCGGATCGGTGGCCGGACCGGCGACCGGACCGTTCTCCTGGTCCCGGGCGGCCGCCGCGCCGTCGGTGATCCACGCCAGCAGCGCACCGAATTGGGCGTCCTCGGCGCCGCTCTGCCCGGTGGCCCAGTGCAGACCGAGCGCCTGTACGGCATTCGCCAGCAGCACCGACCCGGGCACCTCGGCGCTGTTGGCGAAGAAGGTGAGCCACCGTCCGAGCAGCGGCACCGAGGCGGGCACCGGATGCTCGCCGTCGACCGACCGGAACCGGGTGGACCGGCCGAAGAGGCGCAGGAAGTCCACGCCGCCCGGGTTCGGCACCCAGATCTGCGGCGCGTCCACGTACCGGTATCGGACGTCCTTGCCCCGGTCCACGGCGACCGCCTCGGTCACCGTCGCGAACGAGTCCACGTACCGGATCAGCACCCCGGCCAGCCGGTCGGCGAAGGCGAACCGCTCGTCCCGGTTCCGGGGCTGGGTGACCACCAGGAGCTGCGGCTTCTCCCGGTCGTCGCCGGCCATCGCGGCCAGCGGCGCGTTCGCCTCGCCGGCCATCGCGAGCGGGATCAGGACCATCGGGCGGCGGTGGACGTGCAGATGACGCACGGTCGCGATCGGCTGCGCCCGGCCCGTCATCACCGCCTCGGCACGGGCGAGGGCGGTGAGCGTACTCAAGAAGGCACCTCGGAGAGGACCTCGTCGCGCAAGCGGCGTGCGGAGCGCAACAGGGCGGCGGCCTCGGCCTGCTCCTCCGCCGGCTCCCGGCGGCCGGCGGCGAGTTCCAGCACCTCACCGACGGTCTCGACGCCGCCCAGCGACTCGCGGACGGTACGCCCCAGCGCCGCCGTGGTCCCAACCGCCTCCTGGCGGCAGAAGGCGGAGAGCTCGCAGGCGGAGAGGCACTCGGGCGCGTAGCGCGGCTCGATCCGGGCGAGCGCGCCGGTCAGCTGCTCCGGCTCCAGCCGCAGGTCGAAGGTGAGGCCGGGCGGGAGCACGTCGATCAGCGACTCGACCGAGGCCAGCCGGGCGAGCTGGCGGCGCAGCGTGGAGAGCTGCTTGCGGACGTCGATCCGGACCGCGACCGGGTGGAACGCGAAGTTCTCCGGGCAGACCAGGACCACCTCGTGGTCGACCAGCAGCGGGTCCATGCCGAGGCGTTCCAGCAGGTCACGCAGCGCAAGCACGTAGACGGCGGCCTGCACGGCGGCGGCCGAGACCTTGGCGCTCTCCGCCTGGCCGTCGACCACCGCGAACGACTTGATCTCGACGACCTGCAGGCGGCCCCGATGGGCGTACGCGATCAGATCCGGCTCGAGGTAGACGGTCTGCCCGGCGATCTCGAGGGTGAGCAGCGGGTGGTCGATCAGGGCGGCCCGGGCCTGGCCGAGGAGCTTGACCGTACGGGCGTGCCGCGCGCTCAGCGTGTCGTCGGAGTCCTCGCCCAGGTCCTGGTAGCCGAGCGTGGCCTCGCCGGCGCCGAGCACCGAGCGCAGCAGCTCGCAGTCGTCCGCCTTGAGCATCGCCTCGAACGCGTTGCCCCGGGTCAGCGCGAACCGGGACTGTCCGAAACCGCCCGGGAAGCCGACACGCTCGGCCAGCTTCGGTTTGTCGATGCCGGCGGCGTCCAGGACCGCCCGGCGGTCGCAGCCGGGGTTGCCGGTGAGTGCCGCGATCGTGCGCGCGTTGTGCCGCTTGGCCCGCCCGGGGCCGCGCAGCTCGTCGAGCCGGTTGCTCTGCATCGGGGCCGTTCTTGATCGGGGGGAGTGATCGTGGAGATCGACTGTAGATCTTTCTACACGGCCGCGACAACGCGTGTGTCAATCCGTACGTTTCACCCGCGAGAGGTGAATAAACCGCACATATCAGTCACATTGCCGGATGCGCGCTAGGTTCGGGACATGCCGAAGGCCATCTGGAACGACGAAGTGATCGCGGATAGCGACGACACCGTGGTGCTCGAGGGCAACTACTACTTCCCGCGAGGATCCGTGCGGGAGGACGTACTGGTCCCCTCGGAGACGCACACGGTCTGCCCGTGGAAGGGCAAGGCGTCGTACTACTCGCTCCGGGCCGAGGGCCGAACGGCGGCGGACGCCGCATGGTATTACCCCGACCCGAAGCCGGATGCCTCGGCAGTCCGCGACCGGGTGGCGTTCCGCAAGGACGTCGCCGTCGTCACGATCGACGCCTGACCGCCACCCGCCCACCGAAGAGAACCGTCTCCGGAGGCCCGCTCACGCGATGCGCGGGTGGGCCTCCTCGATGGCCGTGACCTCGAGATAGTCCAGCATGTCCGCCTGCTCGACCGGATCCAGCGCCCGGAACGCCGCGTACGCCTCGTCGCGCGAGCCCGCCGTCTCCGCCGCGAGCAGCGCGATGATCGCCGACCAGGCCAGCGAGACCCGGTCGAAGAGCCGCGCCCGGCGCAGCGAGGTGAGCCGGGTCAGCATGCCGACCTTGGTCACCGCGTCCTCGTCATTCGCCAGCCGGTCGCAGAGCTCGAAGAGCGCCCGCCCGCGATAGGGATGCTCGGCCTCCACCATCCGGGCCAGCTCGGCGTTGGTCATCCGCTCCACGTCCGGGGCCGGCCCGCGACGCGGCAGCGACGGCTTCGAGTCACCGTGCACGGCTGTCCCGCCCGCTCTCGTATCCGTTGCCCGGCGCCTGGTGCGGCAGCGTGGGCGTGGTGGTGAAACTCGGGAACGGCGGCGGCGACGGCATCACCGGCGCGGCGGGCTCCCGCGGCTCGTCGGCCGGGAACCGCTGGGTGAAGCCGTCCAGGATCGCCTTCCCGGTCTCGGTGTCCGCGCCGACGGTCTCGGCGACCGCGGTCTCCACCTCGTCGGCGAGCGAGGACTGCGCGCGGCGCATGGTCCGCAGGATTTCCCCGGCCAGCCCCGGCGCGCCCAGGCCCAGGGCCCGGTCGTCCAGATCCAGACCGGTCACGTTCCCGGAACTCGCCACGGTGACCGTGATCGCGCCGTCCGCACCGGTCGCCGACGCGGAGAGCGTCGCCACCCGATCCGCCAGCGCTGCGGTCGTACCCCGGGGGCGGGGTGCGCCGTCACCGGCGCCGAGGTCTCCACCCTGCACGATTTCGTCCTCCGTTGCCGACTTGCGGTGGTGATGTCCCATGAGATCACGCCCGCGCCATCCCCGCGAGCACCCACCGTAGCGACTCCCGGCGCTCACCCGACCCGGCGACCGCCGTAACCTTCAAGCAACGCATCGACCACCACAACCGGTGATGAGTCCAGGAGGTGCCGTGGAGCCGGGTCAGAGCCCCGCCCGTCCGCCAGCGCGGCCGGCCCCGGAATGGCAGTCCGTGATGATCGACGTCTCCGGGTCCTCCCTCGCCGAGCTCCTGGACCGCGACGACGATTCCGCCCTGACCGCCTGCCTGCGCCGCCTCAACGCCGACATCGACGGCCCGAGCGAGCCCATCGCGGGCTTCAACTCGGCCCTCTGACCAGTCTTCATACCCCTTCCGACCGTCCTTCCCACCGGAGCGACCCTGCGGATGACGCGCCCCTTCCGGCTCGCCGACGCCGATCTCGCCGCCCTCGGCGCCGGCCTTCCGACCGCCGGCACCCTCGGCCTCCTGCGCAGAGCGCAGCTCAGCCGCCATCTGCTCCTCCTGCGCGAGGTGCGGCGCGAGCTCTCCGAGACACCCTTCTGGTACGCCACCCTGACGGCGACGGGCACCACCTCCACGGAGGCCGAGTCACGGATCGCCGACCCGATGACCGGGCTCTGGGCCGCACAGGCCCTGACCGCGCTGCGCGCCGGGGACAAGCCGGACGAGCTACCCGCCCCGAGCGGCCACCACCTGCGGGTGACCCACGCCGGGATGACGCTGGCGGTCCGGCTGGACGACTCGGGCCCTCTGCGCCACCGCCTCGGCCTGCCGCCCGCCGCCCCGCTCACCCCGGACGAGCTCGCCCACTGGCACACCTGCCTCGCCGCGGCGTGGACCCTGCTGACCACCCGCCACCGCGCCGCCGCGACCACGCTCGCCGAGGTCCTCCGGGTGATCGTCCCGGTGCAGCCCGACCCTTCCGCCGAGGGCATCAGCGCCACCTCGGCCGAGGCCTTCGGCGCCGTCGCCATCTCCACCCCGGCCGACGGCCGCTCTCTGGCGGTCGGCCTCCTGCACGAGACCCAGCACAGCGTCCTGAACGCCGTGCACAGCCTCTTCGAGCTGACCCACCCCACCGCCACCCGCGGCTACTCCCCGTGGCGCGAGGACCCCCGCCCACCCCTGGGCGTGCTGCACGGCGTCTACGCCTACCTCGCCGTCACCCGCTTCTGGCGCACCGAGGCCGCCGCCCACCGGGACGACAATGCCACCGCGCACCCGGACAGCGATGCCGCCGCGCGCCAGGACAGCGATGCCGCCGCGCGCCAGGACAGCGATGCCGCCGCGCGCCAGGACAGCGATGCCACCGCGCACCCGGGCAACCTGGTCGCCGCGCACCAGGGCGGCGAGGGGACGACGGCGGAGTTCGAGTTCGCGCGGTGGCGGGTGGCCGTGGCGGAGGCGGCACGCGAACTGCTCGACGGCGGGCGGCTGACCCCGGTCGGCGCGCGCTTCGCCGGAGCCCTGCTCGCCGAGGTGACCGCCTGGCGGGACGAGCCGGTGGCCCCGGAGACCAAGCGGCTGGCGAGCATCGCGCGGGCGGACCACCGGCTGCGCTGGCGCCTGCGGAACCTGCTCGTCGACCCGGACGACACGGCCGCCCTGGCCGCGGCCTGGCGTGACCACCGGAAACCCCCCGAGGTCCGGGTCCGGGTGGTGCCCGCGACCGGCCGGGCCCTGGAGAACAGCTCCCGCCTGCGCCTGATCCGCGCGTGGCTGACGAACCCGTCCACCGCCGACCACCCCGCCGTCGACCATCCCGCCGCCGAGGGTCCCGCCCAGGAGGACACCGCGACGGCCGGTGACGCCGCCTGCCTGCGGGGCGACCACGAATCGGCTGGTATTTCGTACCGTAGAAGGCTTTTGTCGGATCCCTCAGATGACGCGGCCTGGAGCGGCCTGGCCCTCGTCTCCCCGCATCCCGCGCTGCACACCCGCCCGGAGGTCGTCCGCGCCGCCGCTCTGACCCTCCCCGGCGCCGACCCCCTCGCCCTCGCCGCCTGGCTCTGACTCCCATCCCTCACTCCCATCCCTCACGCCCTACCGGCACCGAAGGGTCCCCTGCCGGATTCCTGACCGGAATTGACCAGCAGGGGCCCTCCTGCGCACCGGCCAGGACCGGAACCGGGGTACCTGGCCGGGACGGCGGCGGGATAAAGAGTGAACGGGATCGCTCAGCTGGGGTCGGGACGGACCGATGGGAGCGGCCGGAGGTGGATCGTGTCCCGGAAAGCGATGATGGACCGGATGCGGCGCGCGGTGGACGACGCCGTGGTGCTGGCCTCGCTCGTGCTGGTGGTCTGGCCCTCGGCCGGCGGCGCCGAGCCGGGCGACTCGGCGCGGATCGTCCCGCTCGTGGCGGCGGTCTCCCTCGGTGTGGCGCTGCTGCTGGTGGCGCCGAACCGCCCGCTGCTGCGCTACGCGCCGCCCGCCGCCGCGCTGGCGGTGACCGGGATCCGGCTCGCGCAGGGCGACCTGGCGCGCGGCGCGGTCTGGCTGCTGCTGGCGATCGCCGGGGCGGTACTGGTCCGGCGCTACCTCGGGGCGCACACCGACGTCGCGATGATGCGTGACCTGAACCGGCAGCGCGCCCTGCTGGCCGGGCAGGTCTACCGCGACGCGCTGACCGGGGTGGGCAACCGGAAGATGTTCCTGGAGCACGCCGAGGAGGCGCTGGAGGCGGAGAACCGCACCCTGACCGCGGTCGTCGTGGTCGACCTGGACGGGTTCCGCGAGCTCAACGACGTGCACGGCCACGAGGTCGGCGACGACCTGCTGCGCGCCGCCGCGGACCGGCTCGCCGCGAACGTCCGCGCCAACGACACGGTGGCCCGGCTGGACGGCGACGAGTTCGTGGTGCTGCTCCCCGGCCTGGAGGACGACCAGGCCGCGGTCGGGGTGGCCGAGCGGGTGCTCGCCGAGATGCACCGCCCGTTGGAGATCGACGGCATCAAGCTGATGGCCCGGGCCAGCGCGGGTGTCGCGATCGCGTCGCCGGGCACCCGGGTCGACGCGGTGCTCCGCGAGGCCGACCAGGCCCTGGCCCACGCCAAGCGCGACGGCGGCGGCATCGTCCGCCGGTACGACCCGGAGGTCTTCGCCGCCGAGGAGCAGCGCCGGCAGGCCGAGACGGACCTGCTGCGCGCCCTGGACGCGGGCGAGTTCGAGGTGCACTACCAGCCGATCGTCGACCTGCAGGACGGCGAGAACACGGTCGGCGTGGAGGCGCTGGTCCGCTGGCAGCACCCGGAGCGCGGCCTGGTCCCGCCCGGGCTCTTCCTGGAGCTGGCCGAGCAGCTCGGCATGCTGCCCCGGCTCGGTGGCTGGGTACTGGAGGAGGCCTGCCGTCAGGCGGTCGACTGGCAGCGGCAGTTCCCCGGCTTCGAGCTGAACGTCAACCTCTCCGCCTCGCAGCTGAGCAACCCCGAGCTGATCAACGAGGTGCGCGCGGTCCTCGAGCGCACCGGCCTCCCGCCGCAGCACCTGGTGCTGGAGCTGACCGAGACGGTGGCGATCACCGATCTGGCCGAGTCGGCGCGGGTGCTGAGCGCGCTGAAGTCCCTCGGGGTCCGGATCGCGCTGGACGACTTCGGCACCGGGTTCTCGTCGCTGAGTCACCTGAGCGCGCTGCCGGTCGACGTGGTCAAGATCGACCGGTCGTTCGTGCAGGCGGTGCCGCAGAGCGGGGAGGCCTCGGTGGCCGAGGCGGTGCTGCACATCGCCCGGACCTTCAACCTGGCCCCGGTCGCCGAGGGCGTCGAGGACGCGTCCCAGGCCGAGTGGCTGCGGACGCTGGCGTGCAGCCGGGCGCAGGGTTACCACTTCGCCCGCCCGATGCCGGCCGGCGGGGTGACCGAGCTGCTGGACAAGCAGGCCGCGGTCACCACACCGCAGGCGAGCTGAGGCCTACAGGGGCGGGAGGTCGATATCGGTCTCCAGCCGCTCACCGGCGGCGGTCCGGGCGAAGATCGGGTGGCCGTCGCCGAACGCCTTGGCGAGCGACTCCAGGACCTGATGCTGGGCCTGCTCGTCGCCGTCGGCGAGCGCGAGGTTCCAGGCGCAGGCCACCGTGTCCGGGTGGTCGGCGCCGCGGACCACCCGGGACCGGCGCAGCGTGTCGGTCGCCAGCTCCCGGGAGCGCTGCGCCTCACCCGCCGCGAAGAGATCCGCGGCCAGGCCGTTCGCGCAGCTCAGCGTGAACGGGTGGTCGGCGCCGACGCTGCGCCGCAGCCCACTCAGCACCTCCTCGTCGATGGTCCGCGCCTCGGCGTGCCGGCCCGCCGCACGGACCACCCCGGCCAGCCCGGCCGAGGCGGCCAGGGTGAACGGGTGCTCGTCGCCGAGCACCGCGTGGTACCGGATCACGGCACGTTCCAGCAGTTCGTGGGCGGCGTCCAGGTCGCCGTCGTCGCGGGCGCAGTTGGCCAGCGAGACCGCGGCGGCCAGCGTGTCGACGTTCAGGTCGCCGTACTTCTGCCGGGAGACGGCGAGGTTCGCCTCGGCCAGTCCCCGGGCCGCGGGCAGGCCCCGGCGGCGGGCGGCCATCGCGGCGAACCGGCCGGCCCAGAGCGCGAACGGGTGGTCCGGCGCGATGGTGTCGGCGTGCCCCTCGACCTGGGCCGCCGCGCCCGCGTAGTCACCGAGCCCGAAGAGGTCGAAGGCAAGCTCGGCCCGGGAGGAGAGCGTCTCCGGGTGCCCGTCCACGAAGATCGCCTGCCGGTGCCGGAGGACCTGCTCGTCCAGCGCCCGGGCGCCCCGGAAGTCGCCGAGCAGCCGCAGGTCGGCGGCGAGGTTGTTGGCGCAGCGCAGCGCGGTCGGGAAGCTCTCCCCGAAGAGCCGGCGGTACCGGACGAGATTGTCCGCGTCGAGCTGCCGGGCCTGACCGAAGTGGCCCTGCATCCGCAGGTCGCCGCCGACGCTGTTCGCGGTGGCGAGCGTGGCCTCGTCGTCAGCCCCGAAGACCTCCCTCTGGGTACGCAACGTCTGCAGGTTCAGGGTTCGCGCGTCGGTCGTACGCCCCACCGCCCGCAACGCGTTGGCCAGGTGGAACGAGGCGAGCAGGGTCTGTTCCGCGGTCTCCCCGAGCGCGTCGCGCCACCGGGCCACCGCCGAGCCGGCCAGGTCCCGGCTGGAGTCGTAGTCGCCGCGCGCGTAGTGGAACCGGATGCAGTTGATCACCAGCTGCCGGATCTCCTCCGCGTCGCCGCCGAGCAGGTCGGAGTGGATCAGGTGCGGGGCCAGTTCGGCGTACCGGTACCAGCCGGCCGGGTTGTCCGGGTCACCCGGGTCGGCGGCGGCGAGCATGCCGCGGACCGTCCGGAGCAGGGCGGCGTGCCGTTCCGAGCTGAGCTCCTGGCCGAACATGCCGCGGACCAGCGGGTGGACGGTGAGCCGCTCGCCGGACGGGTCCAGGTCGGCGAGGCCGTACCGGCTGATCCGGCGCATCGCGGCGCGCAGCCGGCGCTCGACCCGGACGGTCCGGGCCACCTCGGGGGCGAGCGGCAGGGTCCGGGCGGCCCAGAGCAGCTGCCAGGAGATCGGCGCGCTGGCCAGGAAGGTGCAGAGTTCCAGCAGTTCCCGGTCGGCGGGCGCGGCGGCGTCCAGGGCCTCGGCGGCCAGTCCCCAGGCGACCCGGATCGGGGTCGGGAAGGCCAGCTCGGCGGCGCGCGCCTCGAACCGGGTCAGGTACTCGGCGACCGGCCAGCCGGTGGCGTTGCGGACCGCGGTGGCCAGGTCGAGCGCCATCGGCACGTCGCCCAGCCGTGCGGCGAGCCGGTCCGCGTCGGGCGGGGTCAGCTCGGCGGAGCGGCCGCGCAGCAGGTCCACGCTGTCCGCGCGCTCGAAGACCGGCACCGGCATCGACTGGGCGACCTCGGCCGTCCAGCGCGGGTTCCGGCTGGTCACCAGCACGTGCCCGGCCCCCGAGGGCAGGTACGGCATGATGTCCTCGGGCCGGTTGGCGTTCTCGAAGACGACCAGCCAATGCCGGTACGGCTCCCCCCGGCTCAGCGCGTCCCGGACCGCGCCCAGCGTCCGGTTGAGATCGCGCCCCTCGGGCACGCCGAGGCACTGGGCGAGACCGGCCAGCGCGGCGCGCATCCCCGCGTTCTGCTCGGCCGGTATCCACCAGACCAGGTCGTACGACTCGGCGTGCCGGTACGCATATTCCACCGCCAGTTGGGTACGTCCCGTACCGCCGAGTTGATGGTCCGGACTCGGCACCAGGACGACCGGACCGTTGCCGAGCAGACCGCGCACGCGGGTCAGGAGTTCCTCACGGCCCACGAAGCGGGGGTTGCGCGGCGGCAGACCGCCACGGATCGGCACACCGAGCTCCTCACGTCGAGGTGATGCCGATTACCGTACGTGGAACCCCCGCCACTGCAAAGCGGGCCACGCGCCCGAGACGGAAGGCCCCCCGGTGACCGATGAGATCGTGACGGCTCTGGATGCCGACGCCGGTACCACCACGGTGTCGCTGCGCGGTGAGATCGACGTACTGACCGTGGAACAGGTTCGGATGGCACTGGGTGACGCGGTCGCCGGCCGTCCCCGGAAGATCGTGGTGGACATGTCCGGTGTCGCGTTCATCGACTCGACCGGGCTGGGCGCGCTGATCAACGGGTTCCAGCGGGCCCGCGACGAGGGCATCGCCTTCGCCCTGGCCCGGCCGAGCAGCAACGTACGTCAGATCCTGGTGTTGAGCGGCCTGATGGAGGTCGTCGAGGTGATCGCCTAGCCCTTGGCCGGCACCGCCAGGCCGATGCCCGCAGCGATCGGCTTGAGGTGCTTGCCCGCGAAGAGCATCAGGCTGAGCAGGGACGCCAGGATCGCCAGCGCCCCGGCGCCGTACCAGGCCCAGGTGTACTCGCCGAGCCGATCGCGGACCAGCCCGGCGGCGCTCGCCGCGATCGCCGCGCCCACCTGGTGCGAGGCGAAGACCCAGCCGAAGACGATCGGGCCGGCCGCGCCGAAGTACTCCCGGCACAGGGTGACCGTCGGCGGCACGGTGGCCACCCAGTCGAGCCCGTAGAAGAGGATGAAGACCAGCATGCTCGGGTGCGCGGTGGCGGCCAGGATCGACGGCAGGACCAGCAGCGAGAGGCCGCGCAGCGCGTAGTAGGCGCCGAGCAGGATCCGGCTGTCCACCCGGTCGGTGAGCCAGCCGGAGGCGATCGTGCCGACGATGTCGAAGACACCGACCAGGGCGAGCAGACTCGCGGCGGTGGTGTTCGGCATGCCGTGGTCGTGCGCGGCCGGGATGAAGTGTGTGCCGACCAGGCCGTTGGTGGTCGCACCACAGATCGCGAAACCACCCGCGAGCAGCCAGAACGCCCGGGTACGGGCGGCGTCCCGGAGGGCGCGCAGCGCGGTGCGGGCGGCACCGGCGGTCGGCGGGGCGGGCGGGTCGGTGACGCCGCCGAGCGCGGTGACGCCGCCGAGCGCGGTGACGCCGAGTTCGCCCGGGTGGTCCCGGAGCCGCCAGAGGATCAGCGGGACGACCAGGATCGCGACGCCGGCCACGGTGAGCGAGGCGGTCCGCCAGCCGTGCGCCTCGGTGATCCGGGAGAGCACCGGCAGGAAGATCAGGTTGCCGGTCGCACCGCCGGCGGTGAGCACGCCGGTGACCAGGCCGCGGTGCTTGACGAACCAGCGGCCGGTGATGGTGGCCACGAAGCCCAGGGCGAGCGCGCCGGCGCCGAGCCCGACCAGCACGCCCCAGCAGAGCATCAGCTGCCAGCTGGCGCTCATCCCGATGGTCAGCCCGGAGCCGGCGGCGATCAGGAGGAGCGCGACGGCGGCCACCCGACGGATGCCGAATCTGGCCATCAGGGCGGCCGCGAAGGGTGCGGTCAGGCCGTAGAGCATCAGGTTCACCGAGACGGCCGCGGAGATGGTGCCGAGCGACCAGCCGAACTCGTCGTGCAACGGTTCGAGCATCACGGACGGGGTGGACCGGAAACCGGCGGCGCTGATCAGCGCGATGAAGGCCACCCCGGCGACCAGCCAGGCCGGATGAATGCGAAGTCTCACGCGTTGATTCTTGGCTTTTCCCTACGATCACAGAAGTGGCCCGGAGGCCATGATGCGCAAGAATCAGGCCATGTCTCACGTGCTCGCCGTCCTCGCCCTTCCCGGAGTCGTCGCCTTCGATCTCGGCAGTCCGACCCAGGTGTTCCGGGCGGCCCGGCTGTCCGATGACGATCACCTCTATGACGTGCGGGTCTGCGGCCAGGGCCCGGTCCGCGCCTCCGCCGAGTTCACCGTGACCCCCGACCATGACCTGAGCACGCTGGAGATCGCCGACACCGTGGTGGTGCCCGGCATCAGCGGCACCGGCCCGATCACCGACGGCACCCTCGACCCGGAGATCCGCGACGCGCTGCGGGCGGCCGCCGCCCGGGGCGCCCGGATGGTCTCGATCTGCACGGCCGCCTCGGTCTTCGCCGCCGCCGGCCTGCTCGACGGGCGTCCCGCCGCCAGCCACTGGGCCTGGGCGAGCCGTCTCCAGCGGCTCTACCCCCGGGTCGCCTGGGACTTCGACGTGCTCTTCGTCGACGACGGCGGCATCCTGACCTCGGCCGGGGTCGGCGCCGGGATCGACCTCTGCCTGCACATCGTCCGCGCCGACCACGGCACCGAGGTGGCCAACCGGGCGGCCCGCCGCTGCGTGGTGCCGGCCTGGCGGGACGGCGGTCAGGCGCAGTACATCGAGCGCCCGGTCCCGGCCACCGCGGGCGCCGGCACCGAGACGACCCGGGCCTGGGTGCTGGACCGGCTGGCCGAGCCGGTCACGCTGGAGGAGATGGCGGCGCACGCGCGGATGAGCGTACGCACGTTCACCCGCCGCTTCCGGGACGAGACCGGCTCGAGTCCCCGGCAGTGGCTGCTGCGCCAGCGGGTGGAGCACGCCCGCACGCTGCTGGAGTCGACCGACCTCGCCGTCGAGGCGGTCGCCCGCCGGGCCGGCCTGGGCAGCGCGACCGCCCTCCGGCAGCACATGCACGCGACCCTCGGGGTGGCTCCCGCGGCGTACCGGAGGACTTTCCGCCCGGTGGGGTGACGGCTCAGCAGATGCGCGGATTGTCCGATCGGAAGGGTGGACAACCCGGTACCGCCCCGCCCGAGGATGCGATGGACCAGACCTTCCGGCCGCTGCTGGATGCCCTGAAGCAGATCGGCGTCGACCCGCACGCGGTCGACGCGGCGGCCGAGGAGGCACAGCGCAGCGGACGATCGGTGCGCGCGGTCCTGATCAACGACCAGGTGGTCACCGAGGACCAGCTGACCATGGCCGCCGCCGCCGCGTTCGGCATCAACACGCTGGACCTGGTCGGCTTCACCCCGGACCCGACCGCGCTCAAGCGCATCCCGCTCCCGGTGGTGCTGCGGCACCGGGTGCTCGGCCTGGCGATCAACGACAGCGAGCTGGTGGTCGGCGTGACCGACCCGGCCGACGTGGTCGCCCTGGACGACGTCCGCGCGGCCACCGGCATGACGGTCCGCCCGGTGGTGGTGGCCCGCAGCGAGGTCCGCCGGATCATCGAGAAGCTGCAGCGCGAGGACAGCGACCTCGGCGACCTGGCCGCCGCCGGGCTGGACGAGTCGGGTGGCATGTCCACCCAGCAGACCAGCACCGACGACGCCCCGATCGTGCGGTACGTGAACAGCCTGATCGAGCAGGCCGTCATGAACCGCGCCTCCGACCTGCACCTCGAGCCCACCGAGGACGACATGCGGGTCCGGTACCGGATCGACGGCGTGCTGCACGAGCTGGATGTGGTGCCACGCGGCGTGATGGCGGCGCTCACCTCCCGTCTCAAGATCATGTCCGGGGTCGACATCACCGAGAAGCGGGTACCGCAGAACGGCCGGATCACCGCGCTGATCCGGGACCGCACGGTCGACCTGCGCACCGCCACCCTGCCCACGGTCTGGGGCGAGAAGATCGTGCTCCGGGTGCTCGACACCGGCGGCATCGACCTGGACATCGGCAAGCTCGGCTTCACCCAGCACAACCTGGACCGGTTCTCCGCGTCGTTCAGCAAGCCGCACGGGATGGTCCTGGTCACCGGCCCGACCGGCTCCGGCAAGTCGACCACGCTGTACTCCACGCTCGGGCGGATCAGCAAGCCCGAGGTCAACGTGATCACCGTCGAGGACCCGGTCGAGTACCGTCTGCGCGGCGTCAACCAGGTCCAGGTGAACGTGAAGGCCGGCCTGACCTTCGCCGCGGTGCTCCCGGCCATCCTGCGTTCCGACCCGGACGTGGTGCTGATCGGTGAGATCCGGGACGGCGCCACCGCGCAGATCGCCGTGGAGGCCTCGCTCACCGGTCACCTGGTGCTCTCCACGCTGCACACCAACGACGCCCCGGGCGCGGTCACCCGCCTCACCGAGATGGGGATCGAGCCGTTCCTGGTCGGCTCCTCGCTGGACTGCGTGCTCGCCCAGCGGCTGGCGCGACGGCTCTGCGACTGGTGCAAGGAGGCGTACACCCCGAACGAGGCGGAGGTGACCGGGGCGCGCTGGCCGTTGCAGGACCTGGCGTACCCGCAGGTGCTCTACCGGCCGATGGGCTGCCGGAACTGCGCGAACACCGGGTACAAGGGCCGGATCGCGATCCACGAGGTGATGCCGATCAGCCCGGAGATCGAGGCGTTGACCATCCGCCGGTCGTCGGCCGGCGAGATCCGCGAGGTGGCGCTCGCCCAGGGCATGTACGACCTCCGCGCCGACGGCCTGGCGAAGGCCTCCGGCGGGCTGACCTCGATCCGCGAGGTCTCCCGGGTCGCGGTGTGACGAACTAAACCCTGTCTGCACCTTGCCGATTCAGAAGATGTGGACACGATCGAGCACGGGGTGCGACAACCGGCGATGGCCGCGAACCCCGACGACCTCGCCGTGCTCGACCAGTTGCTGACCACGCTGGTCCAGTCCCGGGGCTCGGACCTGCACCTCACGGTCGGGTCGCCGCCGATGATGCGGGTCGACGGGTCGCTGACGCCGGTGCCCGGGTACGGCAGGCTGAACGCCGCCGACACCGAGCTGCTGGCCCGCGCCGCCGTCACGGCGGACCAGTGGGCGACGTTCAAGCGCGAGCAGGAGATGGACTTCGCGCACAGCATCGTCGGCGTCTCCCGGTTCCGCGGCAACCTTTACGTGCAGCGCACCTCCTGCGGCGCGGTCTTCCGGGCCATCCCGCACAAGATCAAGCCACTGGACGAGCTGGGCATGCCCGAGTCGGTGGCCCGCTTCGCCCACCTGCCCCGCGGCCTGGTGCTGGTGACCGGCCCGACCGGCTCCGGCAAGACCACCACGCTCGCCTCGATCCTGGACCTGGCCAACCGCAGCCGGGCCGACCACATCGTCACCATCGAGGACCCGATCGAGTTCCTCCACCCGCACAAGCGCAGCATCGTGAACCAGCGCGAGGTCGGGTCGGACACCGAGACCTTCGCCAGCGCGCTGAAACACGCGCTGCGGCAGGACCCGGACATCATCCTGGTCGGCGAGCTCCGCGACCTGACCACCACGGCGACCGCGCTGACCGCGGCCGAGACGGGCCACCTGGTGCTGGCGACCCTGCACACGCAGAGCGCCACGCAGACCATCGACCGGGTCATCGACATCTTCCCGCCGCACCAGCAGCTGCAGATCCGCGCGCAGCTGGCGGCCAGCCTCCAGGGCGTGATCACCCAGGCGCTGGCCCCGAAGGCGGACGGCAAGGGCCGGACGGTGATCTGCGAGATCCTCACCGCGACACCCGCCATCCGGAGCCTGATCCGCGAGGGCAAGTCGCACCAGATCCCGTCGTTCATGCAGGCCGGCAGCAACGAGGGCATGCTCGCCTTCGATCAGCACCTGGCCGAGAAGATCCGCGAGGGTGAGATCAGCATGTCGACCGCACTGGAGATCGCACACTCACCCGAGGAGCTCAAGCGCCTCGTGGGACGGGTGTGATCCGCCATGTCCACCGCCACCAAGACGTTCGCCTACACCGCGCTGGACTCCGCCGGGAAGAAGTCCAAGGGGACGATCGAGGCCCCGAACGAGGCGGCCGCCACCCACATGCTGCGGCAGCGCGGCGAGGTTCCGCTCGGCCTCACCGAGGCGGGCCACGGCCTGCAGCGCGAGGTCAGGATCCCCGGCCTGAACAACCGGGTCAAGCTCAAGGACCTCGCGATCTTCTCCCGGCAGTTCGCCACGATGACCTCGTCCGGCATGTCGCTGCTGCGCTCGCTCGCGATCCTGGAGGAGCAGAGCTCGGCACCGGCGCTGAAGAAGGCGATCGGCGAGGTCCGGACCGACGTCTCGGCGGGCGCCGGGCTCTCCGCCTCGATGGCGAAGCACGACCGGATCTTCCCGCGCCTGATGATCGCCATGGTCCGGGCCGGCGAGGCGGGCGGCATGATCGACCAGGCGCTGGAGCAGATCGCGCAGAGCCTGGAGAAGGACAGCGCGCTCCGCGGCAAGATCAAGAGCGCGATGACCTACCCGGCGATCGTGCTCGGCTTCACCTTCCTGATGATCGCGGGCGTCCTGATCTGGATCGTCCCGATCTTCGAGTCGATGTTCAAGAGTCTCGGTGGCGAGCTTCCGGCGATCACCCAGGCACTGGTCACCGCGAGCCACAACATGGGCTGGGCCGGTCCGCTGATCATCGGCATCGGCCTCACCACGACGATCGTGTACAAACGCCAGCTGCGGTCCAGCGCGGACTTCCGGCTCCGGGTCGACCGGGTGAAGCTGCGGATGCCGGTCTTCGGGACCCTCTTCCGCAAACTCGCGATGGCCCGCTTCTCCCGCAACCTGGGCCTGCTGCTCAACGTCGGTGTGCCGGTGATGCAGGCACTCACCGTCGTCGGCGAGACCACCGGCAACGAGGTCATCAATGTCGCCATGAAGGACGTGCAGGCCACCGTGCGGGACGGCCAGCCGATGTCCACCGCACTGCGCAACCATTCGATCTTCCCGGAGATGGTCACTCAGATGATCGAAGTCGGGGAAGAAAGCGGTCAGATCAGTCAGATGCTGGACAAGGTTGCCGACTTCTATGACAGAGAGGTCGACGAGGCCGCGGAGTCCCTGACCGCGTCGATCGAACCGATCATGGTGCTCGTGATGGGCGGCGTGGTCGGCGGCATGGTGGTCTGTCTCTACCTGCCGATGTTCACCATCTACCAGAACATTCAGACAAGCTGACCCGCTCCCCGACGCGGTCGGCCGCACCATCCCGGGCGCTTCTGCCCAGCCCCACCGCCCCACTCCACCCGCCCACCTGGAGGCACCCCGAATGCAGGACATCATCGGCCGGCTGAACGCGAAGAAGGCAGAACTCGACGAGAAGAGGGGCGACGAGGGCTTCACGCTCATCGAGCTCCTGGTCGTCGTGGTCATCATCGGCGTCCTGGTCGCGATCGCCGTGCCGGTCTACCTGAACTACCGCCAGGGTGCGGCCGACAAGTCGGCACAGTCCGACGTCCGCGGCGCCATCAGCGCGGTCGAGCAGTTCTACACCAGCAACGGCAACACGTACCCGGCCACCACCTCGGCCGCGGCGGGCGCGACCTCGCTCACCCTGACCGCGATCAGCGGCAGCGCCGGCACCATCACGCTGTCCGACAAGAGCCAGCTCGGCTACGTGTACAACAGCACCGCCGGCACGTACAAGATCTGCGCGAACAACACCGGCGGCAGCGGCAAGTGGTACATCTACGACAGCGCCGTCGGCGGCTCGGTGAAGGCCTCGACCGCCACGCTGACCATCTCCGCCTGCTGATCCACCACCGGCGCCGATCCGGGTGATCCCACCGCGAGCCTGAGAGGACCAGGACCATGCTGCTCGTCATCGTGGCCGTCTTCGGGCTCGCGGTGGGCTCGTTCCTGAACGTGGTGATCCACCGGGTGCCGCGCGGCGAGTCCGTGGTCCACCCGGGGTCGCACTGCCCGGCCTGCGGTCACGCCGTACGCCGGAGGCACAACGTCCCGGTCCTCGGCTGGCTGCTGCTGCGCGGCCGGTGCACCGATTGCGGTGTCCGGATCAGCCTTCGGTACCCGCTGGTCGAGGCCGGCACCGCCGCCCTCTTCGTCGCGGTGGCCGCCCGTTTCGGCTGGTCCTGGGAGCTGCCCGGCTACCTCTATCTCGCCGCCGTCGCGATCGCCCTGGCGCTGATCGACCTGGACGTCATGCGCCTCCCCGACCGGATCGTCCTCCCCTCGTACGCCGTCGCCCTCGCCCTGCTCGTCCCGGTGGCCCTGGTCGACGGCGACCCGGCGGCCCCGGTCCGCGGCCTGATCGCCGCCGTCCTGCTCTGGGTCCTCTACCGGATCCTCGGCTTCTTCCAGATGGGCGGCGGCGACATCAAGCTCGCCCCGCTGCTCGGCTTCTACCTCGGCTGGCTGGGCTGGAGCGCGGTGGCCGTCGGCGCGTTCGCCGGCTTCCTGCTGGGCGGTGTGGCCGGCATGGTCCTGCTCGCCACCCGGCTGGCGACCCGCAAGAGCCGGATCCCGTTCGGGCCGTACATGCTCGCCGGCGCCTTCCTCGCGATCTTCGCGGCGGCGCCGATCAGCACCTGGTACGCACACCTCATCTCGATCTGACCGCAGTCTTCGCCAGGGAGGGGAGCCGATGGCCGGCGCAACACCGATCGGGCTGGACATCGGCTCGTCGTCGATCCGGGCCGTGGAGGTCCGGCGGAACAAGGACGAGTACGTGCTGAGCAACTTCGGTCAGATACCGCTGGCACCGGGCACCGTGCACGGCGGCGTGGTGCAGGACCCGGTCACCGTGACGCACACCCTCAAGCAGCTCTGGGCGGCCAGCCGGTTCGGCACCAAACGGGTCAGTCTCGGCGTCACCAACCCGCAGCTGGTGGTCCGCGAGATGTCGATCGCCAACCTGCCCGCCGGGCAGATGCGCCAGGCGCTGCCCTTCCAGGTCAAGGACGCGCTCCCGCTCGCGGTCGAGCGCTCCCTGCTCGACTTCTACCCCCTTGAGCAGCCCGGCGAGAACCCGACCGTCCGCGGGCTGCTGATCGCCATGCCCAAGGACGCGGTGGTCGCCATGGTCCAGGCCGTGGAGAAGGCCGGCCTGCACGTGACCGGCGTCGACATCGCCTCCTTCGCCCTGCTGCGGGCCGCCTCCCGGCTGGACGCCCAGGTGGAGGCGATCGTCGACATCGGCGCGGACATCACCAGCGTGGTGGTGCACGCGGACGGGGAGCCGCTCTTCGTGCGCACCCTCCCCCGTGGCGGCCTGGAGGTCACCGAGAGCATCGCCACCCGGCTCGGCATCCAGGTCCCCGAGGCCGAGGAGCTCAAGTGCCGGTACGGCCTGCACGGCGACGGCAGCCCGGACAGCGTGGCCGCCCTCGCCGACGCGGTCCGCCCGCTCGCCAGCGAGCTGCGCAGCTCCTTCACCTACCTGGCCTCCGGCGAGCGGCAGAAGCAGGTCACCCGGCTCTCCCTGTGCGGCGGCGGCGCGCTGATGCCCGGTCTCGCCCAGCACCTGCAGGAGCAACTCGGCATCACGGTGATGTACGCGGACAGCGCGGCCCGCCTCCGGGAGACCCGCAAGGCCCGGGAACGGGGCTTCGACAGTTTCGTACCCTCGGCGGCGGTCTCGATCGGTCTGACCCTGGGAGCCCTCCGATGACGACCGCCCTGATGCCCCTGGACCCGTCGGCCTCCCCGCAGCAGGCGTCCCGGGTCCTCACCATCCGCGCCAACCTGCTCCCGCAGGAGATCATCGACAGCCGGCGCGCCCGGCTCACCCGTACCTTCGTGCTGCTCGCGGTCTTCGTGGTGCTCCTGCTCAACGGCTTCTGGTACTGGCACGTCAGCGTCCAGGCGAGCGACGCCGAGGAGGAGTTCAACCAGATCGCCAAGCAGGTCGCGGCGGTCAACAACCAGCGGAACACGTACCAGGAGCTGAACAGCACCAAGAACAAGAACAAGGTGTACGCCCAGCAGCTCAAGACGCTGACCGCGGACGACCTCTCCTGGCAGAACCTGCTCGACCTGATCCGGGACACCGGCACCGCCGCCGAGGTCACCGTGGAGCAGATCAGCGGCGGCCTGCTCGACGCGACCAGCACCGCCACCAGCTCGGACCAGGTCGGCTCGCTCACCATCACCGGCTCCGCGCCGGACAAGAAATCGGTCGCCGACTACGTCAACAAGCTCGCCTCGCTGACGTACGTCGCCGACCCGTTCGTCACCAACGTGACGCAGCAGGAGGACGAGGACGGCGTCACCTTCTCGCTGACCGCCAGCATCACCGACAAGGCGCTCTGCGGCCGCTACAACGGCACCACCTGCAAGTCCGGAGGCAAGTGATGAGCACCCGCCGCATCGACCGGATCTGGCTCATCGGCGGCCTCGCCCTGATCGCGGTGATCGTGGTGACCGCCTGGTTCCTGCCGATCAGCAGCGCCCGGGCGGACCGCGACGACTGGCAGACCCAGGCCGAGGACGCCACCACCCAGCTGGCGACCCTCCGCAGCACGCTCGCCGAGCTGAAGAAGGACAACGAGAACCTCACGACGTACCAGGCACAGCTGGAGACGTACCAGGAGGCCCTGCCGAGCACCAACGACATCCCGTCGTTCCTGAGCCAGCTGCAGAGCATGGGCACCAAGCTGGACATCGACGTCAAGATCTACAGCGCGTCGACGCCGACCGACTCGGAGACCCTGAGCACCGCCCAGGAGCTGCCGATCACCCTCAACGCGACCGGCGACGTGGACAAGCTCAGCACCTTCGTCAAGCAGCTGCAGAACAGTCAGCCGCGGGCGGTGCTGATCCAGACCGCGGTGCTGAGCACCGACACGACGGCCGGCGCCGAGTTGGCCCTGACCCTGGTCGTCTTCATCACCAAGAGCAGCACCACCACGGTCACCACGCAGTGATCACCCCTGGAGAAGGCGGGCCACCGCGTCCAGGGCCGTGCGGCGGACCGTGAACCGCGAGACACCCCACCGGCTCTCCAGGTCGGCCAGCTTGGCGCGGACCTCACTCTCCGTTCCGGCTATGGCGTACGGGCACAGCACCAGGTCGTCCACGCCCGCCCCGTCGATCTCGTCCGCCCACGCCGCATAGCTGGCCCCCGCGTCCTCGGTGATCTCGAAGCGCTGGACCAGCGCCTCCAGCGGGACGCCGCCGCTCAGCTCGACCTGGGCGTCCACCTCGGCGACCCGCCATCGGGCGGTGTGCCCGTGCCCGTCCTCCAGGGTGCGCCCCAGGCCGGTCAGCCCGATCATGTCCGCGTTCTTCGCCGCCCACCGCAGCAGCCGGGTGTTGCCGCCGCCGAAGAGCAGCGGCACCCGCTCCTGGACCGGCCGGGGCTTCGTCAACCCCTCCCCGCCGAGCATCCGCACGGTCGCCTCGGTCACCGCGATGAAGTGGTCCACCCGCCCGCGGACGTCCGGCCGGACCCGCCCGACCGCCGCCCACTCGGCCGGGGTGTGCCCGGCGCCGATCCCGAGCACCGCGCGCCCGCCGGAGACCACGTCCAGCGTGGCGACGTCCGAGGCGATGTGGATCGGCTCCCGCACCCCGGCGTTCACCACGTACGACCCCAGCCGCAGCGTCGAGGTGACGGCGGCGGCCGCGGCGAGCGCCACGAACGGCGACGCGCAGGTTCCCGGATGGTCGGGCACGTAGAGCGTGTCGAACCCGGCGGCCTCGACCCGGCGGGCCAGGCCGGCCCAGTCGGCGGCGTCGTCGGGCTGGGCGGCGAGCGAGAAGACGGTCATGGCCCGATGCTTCCGGCCGGGCGGCCCCGGCGTCGAGCCGTTCTGCGGACGGCAGACGGCAACCGAACGGCAACCCGGAATGCCTGGGCCGCCCGGCCGCATCGCCGATCGTGCGGTCGACCCCGGAAACACGTGGTCACCCGGAGGAGGAGGGCCCCGACGATGAACCAGAACCTGATCCTGATCGCCGACGACGACAGCGATGTCCGCGACATGCTGTCGCTCACCCTGGAGGCGGCCGGTTACCGTGCCGTCGGCGCCAAGGACGGCAACACCGCGGCCCGCATCCTCACCGTCGCCCAACCGGTCGGCATGATCACCGACGTCCGGATGCCCGCGATGAACGGCATGGAGCTCTGCCAGCTCGCCCGCCGCAACCCCACCATCCGCGACATGGCCATCCTGATGGTCTCCGGCAACAGCCACGCCTACGACGTCGACGCGGGCCTGGTCGCCGGCGCCGACGGCTACCTCTCCAAGCCTCTCTCCCCGCGCGCCCTCGTCGCCGAACTGCAGACCCTGATCAGCCGCCGCCACCTCGGGGACTTCTGAGCCCCCGGCTCCCGGGCGCCGCCACGCCCGGGAGCCGGCCGGGGCCTACTCCGCCACGGAGAACTCGTAGTACGTGTGCTCCACGCCGCCGTCCGCCCGCGTCGCGTACACGTCCACCCCGTAGTAGCCGGCGTGATCCGGCGTCCAGGTGATGGTGGCCGTCCCGTCCGCCCCGGCCGGCACCGAGACCGGGGTGTCGATGATGTCGAACGAGTACTCGTACGAGTCGACCTCGGTCCACCCGAGGGGCGGGGTGAAGGTGAAGGTCCCCGGCACCCCGGCCCCGCCGAACGACCCCTGCTCCTGCGGCAGGTAGACGTCCGACGTCACGCCCGGCCCGGTGGCGATGTCCAGGTAGTGGTCGTAGCTCGCCTCGGTGGAGACGAAGCCGCTCGCGCTGTGGCTGCGCACCCGCAGGTGAGTCCAGGTCGTGCTCGTCGTGGTCCAGCGGTAGGCCGCCGTACCGTCCGCCTCGGCCGGGATCGTCTCGGTGCCGCCGTCGTCGGCCTTCACCTCGTACTCGGTCACCCCGGTCACCCCGGCCGCCGGGGCGAGCCGCACCTCGATCGGCTCGTTCCATCGCGGATCCCCGTTGGTCACCGTGATGGTGGGGTCCGAGTCCGGCACGACGATGACGGTGGTCACCTCGGCCGACACGTTCCCGGCCGCGTCCACCGACCGGACGTAGAACCGGGAGCCCTCCGGGGTCAGCCGGACCGTCGCGGTCCCGCCCGGCACGTCCGCCCGTACCCGGCCGGCGTAACCGAACGGATCCGGGCAGACCAGCTGCCCGTACTCACCCGAGTAGGCACAGGCGCTACCGCCGGTACCGGTCCAGGAGTACGCGAAACCGGCCACGTCCGGATCTCCCTCACCGGAGAGCGTGAAGCCGGCGAGTTCGCCCACCGGGGCGGTGACGTCGGCGGACGTGGGATAGGTCAGCGAGGTCACCGTGGGAGCCGACGGTTCGGCGTCGTCCCAGGTGAAGTGACACACCGGCGACCACGCCGAGTTCTCGGTGCCGTCGTTCGCCCGGGCCTGCCAGGCGTAGGTGCCGCCGCTGACCAGATCGGTGCCCGGCACGGTGACCGCCCCGATCCGGCCGGAGGCGGTGTTCGTCGCGGTGTACGTCGTCCGCGCCTCCGGATCACCGATCGGCCACACCGCATAGTCGGTGGAGAGCCGGTCCCCGTCGGCGTCGAGGACGCGCGCCTGGAGCAGGGTCGACCAGATCGTCGGGTACGGCGCCTGCTGAGCACACGCGAACCCGCCGTTGACCAGCACCTCGTCATCGACCGCGGGTGCCGTGTCGTACTCCATGGAGAACGTGAGGCCGTCGAACCAGTAGACGCTCCGGAAGTATCCCGGGTCGGCCTCCACGTCGACCCGGACCCGGATCTCGAAGGTGATCGACTGCTCGCCGTCCGCGGTCGCGTCGGCCAGGGCGTCGCTCACGTCGTAGGTGTAGGCCGCCGGACAGGTGGCGCCGGTGTCGGCCGAGCCGAGCAGCCCGGTCTCGGCGGGCGCGTCCGCCCAGGTCGGCGTCGCGTCGACGGCCGTGGTCCGCCACAACTCGGTGGCCTGATCGGCGCAGTCGCCGACGCCCTTCTCCTGAACGCGGAGCGTGCCGCCGTAGACCTCACGGCCGGCGAAGGCGGACAGGTCGTAGGTCGCGTACACCCTGGTGGTGTGGGTGACGCCGGCGTCGTCGGTCCAGGTCCCGATCGGCAGGTTCGCCGATCCGGACGCGTCGTGGGCCTGATCCGGCGCGGCCGCGTCGGTCCAGCCGATCTGCACGGACGGCGGTGATTCGTAGGAGACGGTGGCGGCGGCCGGGGCCCCTCCCCCGATGACGGCCACCGTGCTGGCGACCAGCGCCAGTACGGATCCCCCGATGAGGCCTGTTTTCACCCGGTTCTTCCTCCGAGACGGGCCGGGCACGGCACCCGGCGACCCGCCAACTCAACCTGGCGAATATTCAGAGTCGTAAGTGGATTCCGATCATCGGAACGCCGGTCGCCGCCGCGGCGGAGCCTGGGAAATCACTTAAATGATCATTAAATGACAAGACGGACGAAGCGTTCGCGAGCTTCAATCGCCGGGCACCGCCCGTACGCGAAAGAAGTCACTCACCGTGAGATCTCGCACCGCCTTGACCATCGGCGCGGTCGCGGCCCTCGTCGCCGGCATGCCCGCGCCGGCGCAGGCGGCGACGGTGCGGCGACGCGTCGCGGTGGTGATGCTGAACTTCACCGACAGTCCGCTGAAGGATGCGGAGGCCACCCGCGAACGGGCGGCCGAGGACTACTTCGGCATGAACGGATCACTGGCCGCCTACTACGAGCGGATGTCCGGCGGGACCTACCACGTGGTGCCGGCCGTGGACGAGAAGGTGATCGGCCCGGTCGAGATGCCGATCGCGGCGGCCTGCGACACCTCGGCGATGACCGCTACGGCCCAGGCGGCGCTGAGCGAGCGGGGATTGACTCGCGACCAGGGGTACGACGCCCTCTCGATGATCTTCAACAACGATCGGGCACGGTGCACGTGGGCGGGTCTCGGCTCACTGCCCGGCCCGTACACCTGGCTGACCGACGGCATCTCGGTGGGCGGCGTGATCCACGAGTTCGGCCACAACGTCGGCCTCACCCACCAGATGCGACTCCGCTGCACCGACGGCGACCTGCACGATTGCACCGAGGACGGCACGAGCCACAAGACGCCGATGGGCGGTGGCGGCGCCGCGCAGGGCCTCAGCGCCCCCGAGATGATCCACACCGGCTGGCTGCCCACCCGCCAGGTCACCACGGTCCGCACCTCGGCGACGTACCGGCTCCGCCCCCTGCACGCCGACGGCGACAGGGGCCCTCGCGCCCTGGTGATCCCGATGGGCGATGACCGATTAGTCCTGGAGTACCGCCACCACACCGGCACCCTGGACCCACGCGTCGAGGGCGTGCACGCCTACCGGGTCCCCGGCACGTCCTACAACAAGGCAGCCCTGATCGACCTCACCCCGACCGACGCCGAGTCCGATAACGACGCCCCACCCGACTCCGACGCCGTCACCACGCTCTCCGACACCTCTTCAAAGATCAACATCCGCGTCCTCTCGTACGCCCACAGCCAGGCCACCGTCTCGATCTCCTTCGACGCGGCCCCCTCGCCGTCCCCGCCACTCCCCGCACCCACCTCGGCGTCACCGTCCACACCCCCTGCGGCACCCCGGCCCACCGCGCCACGCCCGTCGGACTCCTCCACCCCGGCGACGGTCACGGCCGCTCCGGTCGCCGCCACCACGCCCGAGAGCCACGGTTCCCCACCCCCCGCCCTCGTCGCCGCCACCCTCGCCGCCACCGCCGTCCTCGCCGGCGCGATCCTCCCCCTCCTGCTGATCGCCCGCCGCCGCACCCGCCGCAGAAAGGACGAGGGCGACCCCGGTCCCCAGACCCGGATCGCCCCTCGCTGACCACTTCGTCCTACCGCGCTTCCTTCAGCGCCGCTTCCTTCAGCGCCGCTTCCTTCAGCGCCGCTTCCTTCAGCGCCGCTTCCTTCAGCGCCGCTCCCTCAACGCCGCTCCCTCAACGCCGCTCTTTTCAGCGGCGCGGGCCGTAGTGCGGTCCGCGGCCGGGACCGTGATCCGGGCCGTGGCCGGGACCAGGGCCGTGGCCGTGATCCGGGCCCGGACCGTGACCGAACGGTCCGGGCCCGTGACCCGGCCCCGGACCCCACGGCCCACGGCGGTCGCGGTGCACCTCCAGCGCCCAGAAGCCGTGCCGGGAGCCATGGCGCACGAAATCGCAGTCGTACCAGTCCCAGTCGTGCGCCGACTGACCGCGGTGCCCGCTCTTCTCACAGTCCCGCGGAGACCGGAAGTACCCCGCGATCCGCCCGTCGTCCCGCGGGTGCCCCTGCACCGCCTTCGGCCTCGGCGACTTGGCCGCCACACCGCCCTGCGAGTCGGCCGCCAGCGCCGGTCCGCTCCCGACCGCCATCCCGGCGAGCAGGCCCATCCCGGCCACCGTCACCAGTCGCATCGCCCTGTCCATGCCTCTCCTTCTCCTCATCGGCGATCGCCTCGCCGCCCATTCAGAGAAACACAACAAGACCCCACATATGCCACCAAAACGCCATCAATCGCCCACAAGATCGACGACCGAACGGCCAATCCCCTTTCAGCGTTTTAGTCAGAGAATTCTGGATAAATGACTCTATTTCTCCCCAGAACCCCCGTCGACGTGCGGAAATCCCTCTCGATCCATACTCGACGACGACCTCGCAGCACCGCGGCGCCCGGCCGATGCAGGGGGTTCGGTCGCGCCGCCTGCCGACAATCCCACGCTCCCGCGATGGACAACCGCATGGGAATTCAGTGCCGCAGCGAACCCGGGACGCCACGCGCACACGAACGGCGCGGAAGCGGCCTCACGCGCACGAACGGCACGGAAGCGGCCTTCACGCGCACACAAACGGCACGGAAGCGCCCCTCACGCGCACACGAACGGCGCGGGAGGGGCGCTGGGCGCACGCAATCAACCGCGAGAAGGGGCGGCAGGTGTTCACGATTCGCGATCGTGCACTCGCGCAGCCGCCATAGGGGTGCCAGATCGACTCGATCAACGATCGGGGACTCTCGCCGCCCCGGCCAGCCATGATCGTGAACTCTGACCGCCTGCGCTGCCCCCGCTTGCCGATCGAAGATCACGAACCCATGGCCCGCACCGGCCATTCCAGCACCCGGGCCGCCATGGCCCACCAGCACGCGAGCCGAGACCGAGACCAAACGATCACGGCAGCTCTGGACTCGTTGATCATCGAGGCTCGGAAGCACACCCGAGCAGCGATCTGGCACGGATCTGGCATGAACGCAGAACGCCCGGACCGAAGTCCGGGCGTTTCTCAAGGGTGGAGCTGAGGGGACTCGAACCCCTGACCCCCACACTGCCAGTGTGGTGCGCTACCAGCTGCGCCACAGCCCCTTGCCGTTGTCCCCGGCGTCTCCCCCGGGCACGCTGGAAATACTACACACCCCGAAGCGTCCCCTCGAAGCACCCCCTCAGTTCAGCGAGACGTCCGGGGGGAAGTGGGCGACCGCGGCCAGGATGTCGCCCTGGCGCCGCAGCACCATCGCCCACAGGTCGTCCGGGCGTTCCACGAACGGGTCGCCCGGGAGCGCGTCGAAGACGAACCACGAGCCCGAGGCGATCTCCTCCTCCAGCTGGCCCGCGGACCAGCCCGAGTACCCCGCGAAGACACGGATGCCCGCGACGTTCTCCCGCATCCGGTCCGGGTCGGCGGAGAGGTCGAGGGTGCCGAGCGCGCCGGAGACCGGATGAAAACCGGTCACCCGCTTCTTCACCTCGGGTCGGGTACGCGCCAGGCAGATGGCCGACTCGGGCTGCACCGGGCCGCCCTCGAAGAGCACCGCCGGGTCGCCGGCCAGCTCGCCCCAGTTCCCGAGGACCTCGGCGACCGGGACCTCGGTCGCCCGATTGAGGACGACGCCGAGGGCACCGCCGGGCTCATGGGCGACCAGCAGGACGACCGTACGATCGAAATTAGGGTCTTTGAGGGTGGGCGTGGCAACGAGAAGCTGACCGGTCATGGACTCCATCGACCGGCCTCCGATCCGCTGCCCCTCACCGAACACGGGATGCCTGCCGCCCGTTCGACGTGAACGCCATGTCAGCACATTAGCTTGCGTTTCCGGCCACGGATAAGGTCTGTTCATGAACCCTCCACCCACGGCAGCGGAGATCGGCGTCATCGGCGGATCGGGGCTGTACGCGCTTCTCGACGGCGCCACCGAGCACGAGGTCACCACCCCGTACGGTGCACCCTCCGACAAGATCACCATCGCTACCGTGGCCGGGCGCCGGGTGGCCTTCCTGCCCCGGCACGGCCGGGACCACCGGTTTCCGCCGCACAAGATCCCGTACCGGGCCAACATCTGGGCGCTGCGCTCCCTCGGCGTACGCCAGATCGTCGCACCGTGCGCGGTCGGCGGCCTGCGCCCGGAGCTCGGACCGGGCACCTTCGTCGTCCCGGACCAGCTGATCGATCGGACCAGCGGGCGGGTGCAGACCTTCTACGACGAGGGCGCCGTGCACGTCTCGTTCGCGGATCCGTACTGCCCCTCCGGTCGCGCCGCGGTCCTGGAATCCGCCGCCCGGGTGAACGCGGTCGACGGCGGCACCATGGTGGTCGTCGAGGGCCCGCGCTTCTCGAGCCGCGCCGAGTCCCGCTGGTTCTCCTCGATCGGCGGCACGATCGTGAACATGACCGGTCACCCGGAGGCCGTGCTCGCCCGGGAGCTGGCGGTCTGCTACACCGCGATCGCGCTGGTCACCGACCTGGACGCCGGGGTCGAGGGCGACCACGGCGTGACCATGGAGGAGGTCTTCCAGGTCTTCGCCGAGAACACCGAGCGCCTCCGCGACGTCCTGCTCGACGCGGTCACCAGGCTCCCCACCGAGCGCACCTGCCCCTGCAGGGACACCCTGGCGGGGATCAAGCTGCCGATCGAGCTCCCGTAAGACGCGTCACGCTCCGTTGACCTCAACCCCACTTGAGGTCTTAGCGTCCTTCTCGTACCCCCGAGCAGCGAGGACGGCCCGTGATCAGCGACATCGACACCGACCTCGGCGATCAGCTCAAGGCCGCGTTCCGCCGCTACCCCACCGGCGTCGCGGTGATCTCCGCGAATGGTCCCGCGGGCCCGGCCGGGCTCACCGCCTCCAGCGTCGCCTCGGTCTCGGTGGCACCCCCGGCACTCTCGTTCTCGCTGCTCAGCACGGCGTCGGCGCGCGCGGTCCTGGACGCGCCCACCTTCGTCGTCAACCTGCTCGGCCCGGACGACGCCGATCTGGCCCGCGATTTCGCCCACTCCAGCGGCCCACGTTTCACCCCCGAGCAGGGCTGGGGCACCCTGCCGACCGGCGAGCCCTTCCTGCCCGCCGCCCTGGCCTCCCTGCGCTGCTCCGCGATGCACCGCCTGCCGGTCGGCGACGCCACCGTGATCGTCGGCGCCGTGCTCGGCGTCCACCTCGGGTCCGCCTCGGGCCACCTGATTCACCACAACCGCCGTTTCCTCCCTTTTCACCAAACCCCTTCTCCGGTACGTCCGGAGCCCGGCGCCGCGTGATCACCTTCTCCGCACGCGCGACGCCCAGCGCCGCGTGATCACCTTCCCCGCACGCGCGACGCCCGGCGTCGTGTGATCAACGCGACATCGCGGTGGCGCCGGTGAACATTCGCGTCATCCGGAACCGTCTCCCCTTTCGAGCGCCGCCGATGTCTCGCCCTTTCCGCGCGTCCCGGTTACCCTTCCTCCGGCCCGTGGATCGGCCCGTCCCCGGCGCCCGGCCGTCCCGGACTCCCGTCCGCGGCGGTGCCGTCGTGGCGATACGAGGGGGTTGGCCCGGTGATTCGGTTCTGGAGCAAGTTCGGCGTGCGCACCGCGTCCGTCGCCCTGCTCGCCACCGGCCTGGCCGGCGGCGTCTACCTGGGCCAGCACCGCGACACCCGCCTGCAGCACGAGGCGTCCGCGAGCGTCGTCGAGGCCGACGCCGCCGAGATCACCCTGCTGAAGGACCGCCAGAACGCGCACGCCGCCGCCCGCGCCTCCCGCGCCCAGGCCGAGCTCAACGCCGCCGGCAAGGCCGCCACCGCCGCGAAGGCCGCGAACGCCACCGCGAAGGACCTGAACGCCGCCGTCACCGCGAAGAAGAAGGCCGCCCAGGCCGCGGCGGCCGGCCCGGTCGCCTACGCCGGCCCCATCCCGTCCTCCTGCAACGAGTACTCCGGCAGCCGCCAGATCGGCTGCGCCCTCCTCCTCGACGCGGGTTTCGCCCTCTCCGAGTTCCCCTGCCTGAACAGCCTCTTCAACAAGGAGTCCGGCTGGAACTACCGGGCGACGAACCGCAGCTCCGGCGCGTACGGCATCCCCCAGGCCCTCCCCGGCAGCAAGATGTCCTCGGCCGGCGCCGACTGGAAGACCAGCCCGGCCACCCAGATCAAGTGGGGCCTGGGCTACATCAAGGACCGCTACGACACCCCGTGCAAGGCCTGGTCCCACTCCGAGTCCGTCGGCTCCTACTGACCGCATCAACCTTTTCTTCAGGAACGCGACCACTTCGGAGCAGACGGCGCGGCAGCGCCGCGGGTGCCCCCTACAGCGGGAACGACACCGCCAGCCCCATCCTGTCGCCGATGGCCGAGGCGAGAAACGAAAACGGCGGCACCATCGGTGCCGCCGTTTCGGGTGAACCCTCTCCCGCTCTCGCGGGTTCGGGTAACCCCCAACTGGTGGAGGTGCCGGGAATCGAACCCGGGTCCTTCGTCGCTTTGTCAGGGCTTCTCCGAGCGCAGCTCACTATGCCTCTACTCGGCCCTCCGAATCACGTGAGCGAGATCGGATGACGGGCCCAGCCACAATTAATCTCGCCGCACGCCCCCCGTGACCGGGAACGATTGGCCAGCCTTCTAGCTGATGCCGACAGACTGGGTCGAAGGCGACCCCAGGTCGACAGACTTGCTACTTACCTCAGGCGGCAAGAGCGAAGTCAGCGCGGGAGTTATCCTTGGCGCTTATAAGTTTCCGACGACCGATTCTCGAGACGACGTCGGCTTCCTCGGCTCGCTTCACCTGTCTCCACAAACAAAGTCGAAACCAGTCACCCCCTGGACATGTGGTACAGCCCGGCAATCTTATCGCACCCGGCAGGTACCGCCACCAACCGTACAGCCGGTGGGCTTGACCTCGTTGTTCGTGCTCTTGCCGGACTGGAATCCTACGGTGACGCTACGGCCCGCCGCCAGCGAGTTTCCGTGCAGTGTCACCGTGTTGCCGCTCGCGCTCACCGACGCGTTCCACGACCCGCGCAGGCTGATGCCCGAGCCCGACGGATAGGTCAGGGTGATCGTGAAGTCGTGCGCCTCACTGCCGTTGTTGGTCACTCCCAGCGAGGCGATGAAGCCGTCGCGCCAGGAGGCGCTGTTCGAGTAGGAGACCGACAGGTCGGCGGGGGCCTGGGTGGTCGGTGACGCCGCCGGCTTGGTGGGCTTCTTGCTCGTCTTCTCCGGTACGGGCGAGGAGGAGGTCTTCTTCGGGGTGGGCGACGCGGTAGCCGTCTTCGAGGCCGGCGCGGTGGTGGTGGCCACGGTTGCCGTCGCCGTCGCCGTCGCCGAGGCGGAGGCCGACGGCGAGGGCGACGCGCTGGGCACCGCGGAGAACAACGGCACCGCGGTGGCCTCCTGCGCCTGCAGGTCCGCCGAGGGCTCGATCAGCGTGGGCCCCTCACCGGCCTCGGCGGGACCGCCTGCCTGGATCGCGACCCACGCGACCAGGGCTACCAGGATGGCCGCCGCGCCGCCCAGGATGCCCCGGGCGATGATGTACTGGCGGTCCGGGACGTGCTTGGACAACGGCCGGTCTCCCTCGTGCAAGAGTCGGGCAGCGGAGCGGTTGATCAGAAGCAGCGGGGCAGGTTACCCCGTCAGCCCATGCCTTTGGCACGACGGCCCACGGCGCGGTTGATCTCGCGCTTCGCGTCCCGTTCGGCCATGTCCTGGCGCTTGTCGTACGCCTTCTTACCTTTGGCGACGCCGATCTCGACCTTGGCGTACCCGTTCTCGAAATAGACCGAGAGCGGAACCAGGGTGACGCCGTCGTCGCGCAGCTTGCCCATCATTTTGTGGATCTCTTCGCGGTGCAGCAGCAGTTTGCGCACCCGGCGCGGCTCATGGTTGGTCCACGTGCCCTGCGTGTACTCCGGGATGTGCATGCCGTGCAGGAAGATCTCCCCGCCGTTCGCGTGGCCGAACGCGTCGACCAGCGACGCGCGGCCGGCCCGCAGCGACTTGACCTCGGTCCCGGTGAGCACCATGCCGGCCTCGTACGTGTCGAGGATGGCGTAGTCGTGGCGAGCCTTGCGGTTGGAGGCGACGAGCTTGCGCCCCTGTTCGCGTGGCATACCGCAGACCCCCTGACGCTCGACCGGCGGGCTGACGCTCGACCGGCGGCAAATACTAACAAAGACAGTGCGGCAGATAGTTCAGCGGATTTCGCGGCGTACCGGCGAAACGCGTCTCGAAGTGCAGGTGCGCGCCGGTCGACGCGCCCGTACTGCCGACCCGACCGATGACCTCGCCCCGGTGAACATACTCACCGACGTGAACATAGATCCGCGACTGGTGACCGTAGCAGGTCGAGAAGCTGGTGCCCATCAGCTGTCCGTGGTTGATGCAGGTGTAGTTGCCGTACCCGCCCGCCCAGCCGGCCTGGATCACCCGGCCCTGCGCGGCGGCCCGGATCGGGGTGCCGGACCCGGCCGCGAAGTCGGTGCCCGCGTGCAGCTGCCAGACGCCGTAGTACGGGTCGTACCGGTTGCCGAAGTTGCTGCTCTTCCAGCCGTGTACGGGCATGGTGAGCAGTCCGCCCGCGTACCGGCCGGTGTACCCGGAGCGGGTCTCCCAGCCGCGCATGCTGGCCCGGATCCGCCGTTCCGCGACCACGGCGGCCTGGTACTGGGCCAGCACGGTGGCGCGCTGGGCCCGCGCGGCACTGAGGGCGGCCTGCCGGGCCAGGACCAGCCGGTAGACGTCCCGGCTGGCGCGTACCGCGGAGTTCTGGGCGGCCTGCGCCTCGCGCAACCGGGCGGCGGCGTCGGCCGCGGCGGCCTCCGCGGCACGCTTCGCGGCGCCGGCCCGGTCCTGGGCGATCCGGGCGTCCCGGCGGGCGGCGATCAGCGTACGGATGTCGGTGTTCTCCCGGCGGACCGCCTCGTCGACGAGCTGCATCCGGTCCAGGAGGTCGGCCGGCCCGGTCGCCGAGACCAGCACGTTCAGCCGGGAGAAGGAACTGCCCATGTAGCTGGCGGCGGCGATCTCGTCGACCCGGTCGCGTGCCCCGGCGACCCGCTTCGCGGCGGCCTCGTAATCCACGGCGACCGACGCGTACGCCTGCCGCGACTGCTCCGCCCGCTGGGCGGCGGTGTTCGCCTGCACCCGGGTGGCGATGACCACGCCCCGGGTGGTGGCCACCCGGCGCTGCGCGACCGGCAGCGCGGCCGTGGCGATCTCGAGTCGCTGGGCGGCGGCCCGGGCACCGGCGCCGGCGCTCTCCAGCAAAGCCTCGGCACGGCGGACGGCCCGGTTCGCCCGGGCCGCGTCATCCCCGCGGTCGGCCGCGGCCGGCACGGCGGGCATCACCGGCACCACCAGCACCGGGCCGGCGACGCCGAGCGCGCAGAGCAATGCGGTCAACAGAGCGCTATGTCGGTGAAACACCACGAGGAGTCACCGTACTCCGACTAATCGCCTGGATTGCCGTAAACCGCCCGAAGGCCGTGACCCCGGACGGGTCACGGCCTTCGGAGGAAAGGTCTTGTGTGGGCGTCAGACCTTGCGGTAAAGCGCTAGACCTTGAGGTAGAAGCGCAGGGTCACCCAGGCCGTCACGGCACTGACCAGGGAACCGACGCCGGCGAGCAGCGGCAGCATCAGCCACACGTTGCCGTTCGGGATGGGCGTCAGGATCGTGGTCAGGGCCTGCAGCTTGTTGTCCAGCAGGACGACCTTGCCGATGAAGAGCGCGATGAAGCCGAGGAGTGAGCCGACCACACCGGCGACCACCGCTTCCAGCACGAACGGCGCCTGGATGAACCAGTTGGACGCACCGACCAGCTTCATGACCGCGACTTCTCGCCGCTTGCTGTACGCGGCGACCTGGATGGTGTTACCGACCAGCAGCAACGCGGCGAAGGCCATCACCGCCGCCACGACGAGCGACATCACCTGGATCGAGTTGAAGATCTTGAAGACCTTCTCGAGCAGCGTACGTTGATCGATGATCTGGCGTACGCCCTCCAGGCCCTGCACCCCGTCGGCGAACTGGGCGTACTTCTCCGGGTCCTTCAACTTCACCCGGTACGACTCGGGCAGGCTGTCCGCGCTGATCGAGTTGATGAAGTCGGGCGAGTCCTGCCAGAGAACCTTGAAGCGCTCGAAGGCGTCTTCCTTGCTCTCGTAGGTCTTCGACTTGACCAGATCACTACCGTCGATCGCCTGCTCGACCGCAGCCCGCTGCGCGTCGGTGACGTCGTCGTTCAGGAAGATCGAAACCTCGATCTCGCCGTAGTAGAAGGTCTTCATACGGTCGACCTGCATGTACATCAGCACGCTGGCGCCCAGCATGGTCAACGAGACCGACATGGTGATGATCATGGCGACCGTCATCGTGACGTTTCGCCACAGGCCCACCAGGACCTCGTTGAGGACGTACTTCACGCGCATCGGGGGGATCCTTCCGGGACTCCGCGTGGTGCTGTTTCAGCGTTCGACATGTGGGCGGAGCCGGTCTCAGCCGTAGACACCGCGGGCCTGGTCACGGACGATCCGTCCGCTCTCGATCTCGATGACCCGGCGCCGCATCTGGTTAACGATGTTGGAGTCGTGCGTGACCATGACGACGGTGGTGCCGGTCCGGTTGATCCGGTCCAGCAGCCGCATGATCTCGATCGAGGTGTCCGGGTCGAGGTTACCGGTCGGCTCGTCGGCCAGCAGGATCAGCGGCCGGTTCACGAAGGCACGGGCCACCGCGACACGCTGCTGCTCACCACCCGAGAGCTCGTGGGGGTACCGGTGCTCCTTACCGCCGAGGCCGACCAGCTCGAGAACCTCGGGAACGACGCGCCGGGCGACCGCCTTGGTCTTGCCGATCACCTCGAGGGCGAACGCGACGTTCTCGTACGCGGTGCGGTTGGGCAGCAGGCGGAAGTCCTGGAAGACGCAGCCGATCGAGCGCCGGAACTGCGGGATCTTCCACGACCGGAGAGAGGTCACGTCCTTGGCGTTCACCACCACCTTGCCACGGGTCGGTGCGACCTCGTGGAGGAGCAGCTTGATGATCGTCGACTTGCCGGAACCGGAGGGGCCGATGAAGAAGACGAACTCACCCTTCTCGATCCCGACGCTGACATTGTCCAACGACGGCCGAGACGCCTTCGGATACGTCTTCGTCACGTTCTCGAGCTGAATCACGGGATGGGAGTCTACGCGGTGTAACGAATTCGCCAACCCCAGCGGGGTCGGGAATCTTCACCACCAGCGGCAACGGCCCAACCACCCCGGCCCTGCCTGACCGAGCGTTCAGGCAGGGTCACACAGCGTGCCGATCAACGTCAGGCCACGATCTGATTCTGCTTCCGCCACCGGATGCCGGCCTCGATGAAGTCGTCCACCTCGCCGTCGAAGACCGACGTCGGGTTACCCGTCTCGTACTCGGTGCGCAGATCCTTCACCATTTGGTACGGGTGCAGGACGTACGAACGCATCTGGTCGCCCCACGAACCGGTGGTGTCCTGCTTCAGACCGGCCATCTTGGCCTGCTCCTCCTGGCGGATACGCTCCAACAGGCGGGCCTGGAGAACACGCATAGCGGACGCCTTGTTCTGCAGCTGGGACTTCTCGTTCTGACACGTGACGACGATGCCGGTCGGAATGTGCGTCAGCCGCACCGCCGAGTCGGTCGTGTTGACGCTCTGCCCACCCGGGCCGGACGAGCGGTAGACGTCGACCTTGAGCTCGTTCTCCGGGATCTCGATGTGGTCGGTCTGCTCCACGACCGGCATCACCTCGACACCGGCGAAGCTGGTCTGCCGGCGGCCCTGGTTGTCGAACGGGCTGATCCGCACCAGGCGGTGGGTGCCCGACTCCACGCTGAGCGTGCCGTACGCATAAGGGACCTTGACCGTGAAGGTGGCGGACTTGAGCCCGGCCTCCTCGGCATAGGAGGTGTCGTAGACCTCGGTCGGGTAACCGTGCCGCTCCGCCCAGCGCAGGTACATCCGCATCAGCATCTCGGCGAAGTCCGCGGCGTCCACGCCACCGGCGCCGGCCCGGATCGCGACCAGCGCCTCGCGGGCGTCGTACTCACCGGAGAGAAGGGTGCGGACCTCCATCTCCTCGATCGCCTTGGTCAGGGTGGCGAGCTCGTCGCCGACCTCGGCGACCGAGCCGTCGTCCCCCTCCGCCTCGGCGAGCTCCAGCAACACCTCGGCGTCGTCGAGACGGGACCGCAGGCGCTCCAGCTTGGAGATCTCACCCGCCACGTACGACAGGCGGCTGTTGACCTCCTGCGCACGCGCCTGGTCGTCCCAGAGATCCGGGGCGGAGGCCTGCTCCTCGAGGTCAGCCTTGTCGCGGCGCAGCTTGTCGACGTCCAGGACGTTCTCGATGTTGCGGAGGGTGGCGTCGAGCGCTTTGAGTTGCTCGGGGAAGTCGGCAGCGGTCACGACACTCAAGACTACGCCGCCCGGCCAGAATGCTGGCCGGGCAGGTCGGATGTCATCCCCTCGTCGTCATTCCCCGGGCACGGCCTTCAGCCACGTCAGCGCCGCCTTGTGATAGGCGACGGCGAACTCGAGCGCCGCGGCGCCGTACGGATCCCCGTTCTTCTTGGCCTCCTTGGCCTGCTCCTTCGCCATGGCGAGAGCTTCCGCGTGGTACTGGTTGGCGGTGGTATAGAGAGTCTGCAGCTGATCGCCGCTGTGTTGTTGACCGAAAGCGACCCGGAGAGCTATCGGGTTGCGCAGGGCATCCCGGCCCGGGTTCTCGGCGAGCCACCGGCTGAAGGCGCGCTTGCCCGCGGCGGTGATGGCATAGGGCTGACTGGATCGTGGACCCGGCTTGCCGAGGCGTACATACCCCATTTCGGCCAGTACGGGCAATTCGCGGTAAACCTGGCTCCGCGTCATCGACCAGTAGGGCCCGAGGCGGCGTTCGGCAGCCGCCATGAGCTGTCCGCCGGTCATCGGCCCCTCGTGAAGCAGGCCGAGCAAGGCGGCAGCCGTGGGATTGATTTGGAAGTCGGGCATGCCTTCTACGCTGCCACTTTGTCGCTCCGCCGTCTAGGATTTCGCACGATCCGTCCAGTTTGCGCCTCCACAAACGACTGTCCCGCACAGACAGTCCGACGACGAGGGTGCTAACTCGGCGTTTTGCCCGCCGACCGCGTGTTGAACAGGTAAAATGGAACACCTATTCGGTCAGACAGGCAGGGCGAGGCAGGAACCTGGCATAAGCGGACTTACCGCCGTGCATATTCCGACATAAAGCCCCAACCGTCTCAGTCCATCTAAGGATGGCACCGAGGACGGCCGGTCGGGGTGCCGCAGGTTCGCCCATTACCCTGGCCCCATGACCGACCCCCAGGGCGCGCCGGAACGCAACGAGGCCACCCCGCTCACCGTGATCCTGCTGGCGGCGGCCGCTCTGGCCTGGACAGCCGCGATGCTCTGGTCGGCACGGGCCACCATCACCGGCCGCGCGGACGCCGAGATGGAGGTCACCTCCACGGCGTACGCCCTGCCCGGCGCGGTCACGGCGGACCTGGTGGCGGGCGCCGCGGTGGCCCTGCTGGCGCTCACCCTGATCGGCCGCCTCCGGGCGCTCGGCCCGACCGTCCGGTTCGCCGTGGCCACCGGCGCCGGGCTGCTCACCGGCCTGGTCAGCGCGATCCCGATGGTCACGATCAACACGTCCGGCACGATCTACGCGGTCCTCGGCGGCACCGTCGCGGCGGCGGCCACCATCGGCGGCGCGGTGGCCGGCTTCCGGATCCCCCAGGTCGTCGCGGCGACCGGGGCGGCGGCGCTCGCGGTCTTCCTGATCGGCTTCGTCCTCAACCTGTTCCAGTCGCCGATCCTCACCGCGTTCGGCGCCGGGGACACCGAGTCGTCGGTCAACGCGGCCCAGTGGTTCAGCTACAGCCAGGCGGCGCTCAGCGGCCTGGCGGCCGGGTTGCTCGCGTACGCGATCGTCCGGCGGGCGCGCTTCCGCAACACGGACGGCGCCGACCTGCGCTGGCCGATGTACGCACTCGCGGGCGCGGGCCCCGGCCTGCTCGTGATGATCGGCGAGGTGCTGACCCGTACGGCCGGGTCGCAGATCCTGGAACTGGCCGGCAAGGTCAGCGAGCTGGAGCAGTCGGTCCAGCAGACGCTGAGCACGTCGCGGCTCAACAACGCGATGATCGTGCTCTTCGTGGGCGCGATCACGACGATCATCGCGGTCGGACGGACGCTCTCCTCCCCCGACGACGAGGACGAGGACGGCCTCGCCGAGGACGCCACGACGGCGTCCAGCACCGCGCCGGAATCCAGCACCGCATCGGAATCCGGCGCTGCGCCGGAATCCAGCGCTGCGCCGGCGGACGACGACTCGCCGGCGGACGGCACCTCGCCGGACGCTGTCGCCGGCTCCGCCTCGTCCGGTCCTCTCGCCGCGCCTTCCTCCCCGGTCTCCGCCGCAGACGCCTCCGCCGAGGCCGACGCCTCCGCGGACACCTCCGCCTCCGCTCCTGCCGACATTTCGGATTCGTCGGACACTTCGGAAACCTCGGGTGTCGAGCCCACCCCCGCAGGCAAGCGGGCCTGAGTCCGAATCAGATCAGTTCGTCGAGTTCGGAGACCGCGTACCACTCCAGCTCGTGATCCTCGGCGCCGTCGACGGTGAACTGGGCGTCCGGGTCACCGGCCAGCGCCTCCTCGACCACGCCGGCGGCGGCCTCGACGGACTCCATCGCCTCGGTGCCGTCCACGTGGATGCTGGCGATCTCCTTGAGCAGCACCGCCTGGGGCACCTTGACGGTGCTGGAGCCCAGCTCCACGTCCTCTCGGATCAGGCTCGCGGCCGGCACGTCGGCCGAGATCACCACCCGGCGACGGGGCGCCGCGGTGTCGTGTCGCAGCAGTTGCAGGGCGGCCTGGGCGGCACGGGTGAAGGCAACGTACTCCAGCTCCTCCTCGTCGCCCTCCGCATACCACTCGCGCAGCGCGGGCGTGACCGCGTGGGCGACCGTCGGCCCGTCGCCGAGCTGCCCCGCGGCCTGCAGGGCCGCGAGCATCGGCACGGTGGCCGGCACATAGACCCGGACCAGCTCGGTGATCGGCACGTTCTCCTCCAGCTTCGCCATCCCGGTCAGTACACCGCCACCACGGCCCGGGGAAGGCCCATTCCACCAGGCGTCTCCGGATCGTGGACGACCGCCCCGTGTCCAGCACGCCTTCCGGGTCAAACGATGGCAAACTCAGGCTGACGCAGTCGACGAGGGTGGAGGCCGGTGTGGAAGGCAGGTTCCTGCTGCTGTCGGACGTGGCGACCGAGCTCAACGTCTCCGACTCTCAGGTCTACCACATGGTCCGCAGCGGCGAGCTCCCGGCCATCAAGATCGGCGGCCGTGGTCAGTGGCGCGTCGAGCGCGCCAAGCTGGAGGAATACATCCAGCAGAAGTACGCCGAGACCGCCGCCTGGGTCCAGGACAACCCGCTCACCGACCGCGAACCGGAATGACCGGCGAGCCCTTTTTGGGCCTCTTCCCGGATCGGTGGAGGGCCGTTGCCGGGGCCGTGGCAGTGGAGGACGATGAGGCTATCGAAGGCAAACGGAGGCAAACGTAAGGATTGGCGGTGCGAGATGCGCTCGACGCCCGAGACGGCCCACGCCGGCTCCCGGCCCGCGGTCCACCTGCGCCCGGTCCCCCGATCGGAACCCCCGTTCGACGACGAGCTGGAACGCCCCGCGTGGGAGTCCGCTCCCCAGCTGGCCCTGTCCTGGCCCACGACGCCACACCGCCGGCCCCACCCGCACCCCGCCCAGCGCCAAGGCCCGCCCCCGGCCTTCTCCCCACCCGACCTCGCCCACCCACCCAGCGCCCCCAGCGACCCGCTCCCCGTCCACCCACCGACGTCCGCGCCCGCCATCACCCCTGCCGAGCACATCCGCCCGCCCACCGCCGGCCCACCCGAACTGATCGCCCCGCCCGACCGCTCGCATCCACCGGCCACACCGCCCACCCAGACCGAGCCGCCCACCCAGACCGAGCCGCCTGCTCAAACCCAGCCGCCCGCTCAAACCCAGCCGCCCGCTCAGACCGAGCCGCCTGCTCAGACCGTGCCGACTCCGAGGGCCACGACCTCCGCTCCTGTCGCCGTCGCCAGCGGGCCAGCGTGCCGGTCTACGGGGCCGCCGATCGTCGTGGGGGCTTCCGGGGATGCGAAGCTCGCGCTCCGGCGATTCATCCACATCTGCGTGGAGGTGCTCAACGGGTATCGGCCACCGGCTCATCTGCGGGCTCTGGCGTTACCGCGGATCGCCGGCGATGTGGTCGCGCAGGGGGTGGCCGGGGCGCAACGGGTGGCTGAACTCCGGACGGCGCACCGGTCCGGTGCCCGGCGGAACGCCACCCGGCGACCGGCACCGGTCGCGGTGCTGAAGCTCCAGCTCTGCGAACCGCGGCCCGGAGCACTCGAAGCGGCGGTCGCCCTGGTCACCGGGGAGCGGACGTGGGCCATGGCGCTACGGCTGGAACTCCACGACCAGACCTGGTGCGTCACCGTCCTCCGGCTGATCTAGGAGCGGCCCCACCGGCGCATCCGTCCGCAGCTGATCCAGGAACCACGCAGACCCCACGACGGTGAGACCCCCGGGGCGCCCGGTGAGCGACACAGGCGGCGGGCGTTCCGGGGCACAGGGACCAAAAAAGAGGCCGGGACGCGGAAGCCGGAGCGCCGAGGGCCGGGACACGGAAGCCAGAGAGCCAGGGACCGGGACACGGAAGCCAGAGAGCCAGGGGCCGGAGGGGAGGCCCCGGAGAAGGCGCGGACCGGACCGAGAGCGGCCCGCGCCGGGGAAACGGAACGGCCCGCGAGATCGGCTGAGATGCCGACATCGCGGGCCGTTCTGCGTTCGCTGGATCAGGTTCGCCCAGCCAGGACCACCCAGCCAGGACCACCCAGCCAGGTTCACTCAGCCAGGACCACCCAGCCAGGACCACCCAGCCAGGTTCGCTGGGTCAGGCTCGCCGAACCAGGCTCCCCGAACCAGGCTCGGTGAGTCGGGTTCGGAGAGTCGGGTGGCTCGTCAGGCGCCGGGGGCGCCGTGGCAGCGCTTGTACTTCTTGCCGGAGCCGCAATAGCACGGGGCGTTGCGGGACGGGCCGTTGGAGTCGGACGTCTCGCGGGCGGCGTGGCGGCCGGCCGTGGTGTGGGCCGGGCTGGCCGGGACCGGGGACGCCTTCTGGCTGAACGCGGGCGGGACCTCGGGCTCCTGCCGGCGCTGGACCTGCGGGGTACCGGCCGTGGCCTCGCCGTCGATGGTGGGCGCGGTGTACTGCAGGTTCTGCGGGCGGCCGGGACCACCCAGACCCTTGGCGCGGACCTCGACGTGCTCGTGCGGGGGCTCGGGCTCGCCGTCGTCCTCGCCGACCTTGGGGAGCTCGAAGGCCTGCGACGGGTCGACCGTGACGGTGGGGGCCTCCTCGACCTGGACCTCCAGGTTGAAGACGAAACCGGCCGCCTCCTCCTTGATGCCCTCCATCATCTGGTTGAACATGTCGAAGCCCTCGCGCTGGTACTCCACCACCGGGTCGCGCTGGGCGTACGCCCGCAGGCTGATGCCCTCCTGGAGGTAGTCCATCTCGTAGAGGTGCTCGCGCCACTTGCGGTCGATCACCGCGAGCAGCACCTGGCGCTCCAGTTCGCGGACCGCCTCGGCGCCGAGCTCCTCCTCGCGGGACGCGTACGCCCGCTGGGCGTCCTGCTTGAGCTGCTCGACCAGGAACTCCTGGTCGATCGCGTTCCTCTCGCCGCCGGACTCCTCGATCACGTCCTCGATGGTCAGGCTGATCGGGAAGATGCGCCGCAGGTTGACCCAGAGCTGCTCCAGGTCCCAGTCGTCCGCGTAGCCCTCGGAGGTGGCCGCGGTCACGTAGTCGGCGACCGTGTCGTCGATCATGTGGATGATCTGGTCGTGCATGTCCTCGCCGTCGAGCACGCGCTTGCGCTCGGCGTAGATGACCTGGCGCTGCTTGTTCATGACCTCGTCGTACTTCAGCACGTTCTTCCGGATCTCGGCGTTCTGCGCCTCGATCTGGGTCTGCGCGCTGCGGATCTGCCGGGTCACCATCTTGGACTCGATCGGCACGTCCTCGGGGATGTTGAAACGCTCCATGACGGCCTCGACGGCGCCGGCCCGGAACCGCTTCATCAGGTCGTCCTGGAGGGACAGGTAGAACCGGGACTCGCCCGGGTCGCCCTGCCGGCCGGAACGACCGCGCAGCTGGTTGTCGATGCGGCGGGAGTCGTGCCGCTCGGTGCCCAGCACGTAGAGGCCGCCGGCCGCCTGCACCTCGGCCTGCTCCACCTCGCAGGCCTCCTTGACCTGCGGGAGGACCTCCTCGAGGGCCTTCGCGTAGTCCTCCGGGCTCTCCACCGGGTCGAGGCCGCGCTGGGCCAGCTCCTGGGCGGCGAGGAACTCCGCGTTGCCGCCGAGCAGGATGTCGGTGCCACGGCCGGCCATGTTGGTGGCCACCGTGACGCCGCCCTTCCGGCCGGCCTGCGCGATGATCGTGGCCTCCTGCGCGTGGAACTTCGCGTTCAGCACGCTGTGCGGGATGCCGCGGCGGCGCAGCAACTGGGAGAGGATCTCCGAGTTCTCCACCGAGACGGTGCCGACGAGGACCGGCTGACCGGTGGCGTGCCGCTCGGCGATGTCCTCGATGACCGCGTTGAACTTGGCCTTCTCGGTCTTGTAGATGACGTCGGGGTGGTCGACCCGGACCATCGGGCGGTGCGTCGGGATGCTCACGACGCCGACCTTGTAGACGCTGTTGAACTCGCCGGCCTCGGTCTGTGCGGTACCGGTCATGCCGCCGAGCTTGTCGTACAGCCGGAAGTAGTTCTGCAGGGTGACGGTCGCCAGGGTCTGGTTCTCCTGCTTGACCTCCACCCCCTCCTTCGCCTCGATGGCCTGGTGCATGCCCTCGTTGTAGCGGCGGCCGTGCAGGATGCGGCCGGTGAACTCGTCGACGATCAGGACCTCGTTCTCCGGGGAGACGATGTAGTCCTTGTCCCGCTTGTAGAGCTCCTTGGCCTTGATCGCGTTGTTCAGGTAGCCGACCAGGGGGGTGTTGACCGATTCGTACAGGTTGTCGATGCCGATCCGGTCCTCGACCTTGGCGACGCCCCGCTCGGTGATCGCGATGGTGCGCTTCGCCTCGTCGACCTCGTAGTCGCCCTCGCCGTCCTTGCCCTTCTGCAGGCGGCCGACGATCGAGGCGAACTCGCCGTACCACCGGGCGGAGTGCTCGGCGGGACCGGAGATGATCAGCGGGGTGCGCGCCTCGTCGATGAGGATGGAGTCCACCTCGTCGACGATCGCGAAGTTGTGGCCGCGCTGGACCAGCTCCTCCTTCGACCAGGCCATGTTGTCACGCAGGTAGTCGAAGCCGAACTCGTTGTTCGTCCCGTACGTGATGTCGCACTGGTACGCCGCGCGGTGCTCGGCCGCCGGCCGGTTCGGCAGGATCACGCCGACGGTCAGGCCGAGGAAGCCGTGCACCCGGCCGACCCACTCGGCGTCGCGCTGGGCGAGGTAGTCGTTCACCGTGATGATGTGCACGCCCTTGCCGCTCAACGCGTTGAGGTAGGCCGGGAACACGCCGGTCAGGGTCTTGCCCTCACCGGTCTTCATCTCCGGGATGTTGCCGAAGTGCAGTGCGGCGCCACCCATCAGCTGGACGTCGTAGGCACGCTGGCCGAGAACCCGCTTGGCGCCCTCCCGGGCCACCGCGAACGCCTCTGGCAGCAGGGAGTCGAGGGACTCGCCGTCCTGGTACCGCTCCTTGAACGACTCGGTGCACTCACGCAACTCGTCGTCGGTCAGGTCGACGTACTCTTCCTCGATCGAGTTGACCGCGTCCGCGATCGCCTTGAGCCGGCGCACCATGCGGCCTTCGCCGGCACGGAGGATCTTTTCCAATATCGACACGGGTCAGCGCTCCCCTAGACAGTCTGCCGAACCATCGTAGGCACCTTCTCCGGCATGCTGTGACCCGAGCCTCCCGTGAATCTCGCAAAAAAGACAAAACGGGTTACTAAGTTCGCTGACAGCGCAGTCTTGCGCCGCCGGAAACCGGTTTGGCCGCCGGGAGTGTTCGAGGAGAGGATGTCCGGGTGAATCAGGACCACGGGGTACGACTGCGCGACTATCGGCCGGAGGACGAGAAGGCGCTCGCCGAGGGCGTCGCGGATGCGCAGACACGGCGTTTCCTGCCTTTTTCGCCGTCCACGGCACGCGGTACGGCGTACGCCATAAGCAGCGGAACCAGCGATGAGCTGATGGGCGGAATCGGTCTGGACCACGTCGACGCCGCGCGCAGTCAGGCGACGGTGAGCCTCTGGGTCGGCCCCTGGGCACGCAGCCGGGGCATCGCGACCGCGGCCCTGCGCGCCTTCAGCGAGCAGGCGTTCGGCACCGGCCTGCAACGGCTGGAGCTGCTGATCCACTGGGAGAACCCGATCGCCCAGCGGGTCGCGCTCGCGGCCGGATACACGCGAGAGGGTGAACGGCGCGGCGGCCTGCCGAACGCCTCCGGCGGACGGGACGACGTGCTGGTCTACGCACGGCTGGCCGGCGATTCGGGCGAACCGGGCGAACGGCTGATCCCCGACCTGCCCGGCGGCGAGCTGACCGACGGCGTGGTGACGCTGCGGCCGCTCGTCCTCGACGACCTGGACTTCTACCACGGCCTGCACCTGCTGCCCGAGGTGGTCGCCTCCCGGGTGCCGCCCGAGCCGCCCACCGCGGAGGAGATGCGGCGCCGCTGCGAGCGGGCCGACGCGCACTGGATCGGCGGCAGCCGTGCCGAACTGGTGATCCTCGACGCCGCGACCGGGCAGCGGGCCGGCGAGATCGCGTTCTACTACATCGAGCCGATGCTGGGGCAGGCGATGATCGGCTACAGCATGCTGCCCGCGTTCCGGGGCCGCGGCCTGGTCACCCGGGCGGCGCAGCTGGTCGCGCTCTGGGCGTTCGCCGAGACCGGTATCGCCCGGCTGATCGCCGGGACGGTCCGGGAGAACCTCGGGTCGCAACGGGTGCTGGAGAAAGCCGGCTTCCACCGCGAGGGTGTGATGCGCTCGCGACTGCCCGGCCCGGCCGGCACCCGTGTCGACGACGTCCAGTTCGTCCTGCTCGCCGAAGACCTGCTCCAGCAGGTCTCCGACGACGCGACAGGCTAGATGCCCAGGCTCAGGATGCCGTAGTCGTATCCACGGCGGCGGTACACGACGCTCGGCCGGCCGCTGTCCTTGTCGTGGAAGAGATAGAAGTCGTGGCCCACGAGCTCCATCTGGAAGAGCGCGTCCTCGACCGTCATCGGCTCCCCGGAGTGCTCCTTCTCGCGCACGATGCGCCAGGGCTGGTCGGGCTCGTGGTCGTCGTGCTCGACGTCCGGCTCGGCGACCAGAGTGGCGACGCCACCTCGGGTGAGGTCGGTGGGGAGGTTGGCGGTGGCGGCCGCGACCGAGACCGGTGCGTGCCGTCCGCGATGGACCCGGCGCCGGTCGGCGGAACGGCGCAACCGGGCGTCCAGTTTGTTGATGGCGCAGTCCAGAGCTGCGTAGAAATCCTGTGCCTGTGCCTCGGCGCGGACCACCGGGCCCTTGCTCATGACGGTGATCTCGACTCGTTGGCACGTGTCGGACTGTCGCGGATTGCGCTCGTGGAACAACTCCACGTCGACCCTGATCAGTTTCTGGTCGTAACGCTCGACCTTGCTCAGCTTGTCCGCGACATGCTCTCGATAGTGGTTGGGAACCTCTACGTTGCGGCCCTTGACGACAATGTCCACTCGTGACCTCCCCCAACGTTGTTCGTGGGTCTTGCTTGAAGAGGACGCCGCGTACGCCTCGCGCACCGCGGCTTTACGTGGGTGAGACGACTCCTTTCCGGTGCGGCGGAACCGGTCCGCTCCCGGTGGCGGGTAAGTGGATGACCCTACCCTCGTCACCTAGACGCTAACCTGCCGATCCCGGCCAGTCATCCCTCGTTGGGGATAAGCGATTACTGACGTTCGCCTCTATCGGCGGGGCGTGGCGGAGTGCGAGCTAAATCCCGGGAGAGTTTCCGCGCAGACGTGTCGCTGCCAGTACTGCGGCGCCCGTGACCTGCATGTCCGCCTCCTCTAGACGACGGCACACCGCGGCCAGCGTGGCCCCGGTGGTGACGATGTCGTCCGCTATCACCAGCGTGCCTCGCATCCGGGCCGCGCGCCGCAGAACGCCGATTCGTCCCCCGGCTATTCGCAGTGAATTGACAGCCGCCGCGGCCCGCCCGGCGGCGTCCAGCGTCGTGGAGTCGGGCCTCGGGAGCGCCCGCAGCGGTTGCCCGACGCTCGCGGTCCAGCCGGCGGCGCGGAGACGGCGTACGGCGTGGGCGGCGAGCCGGGCCATGTGGTCGCCGTACCGCTCCCGGCGGGCCACGGCGGTGGACGGCACCGGGATCAGCAGCACCGGCCGGTCCCGGGGCGCCACGGTGGCGACCGCGCCGGCCAGCAGGGTGCCGAGCGGGCGGGCGAGCCGGTGCCGGCCCCGCTCCTTGTACGACAGCAGCGCGCCCCGCAGAGCCCCGCCGTACGGTCCGACAGCCGCGCAGCGCGGAAAACCCGGGGGCGGCGGGGTCGGAGCCGTCCAGAACGCCCGTAACGACTCCAGCTCCGCCACACAGACCGCGCAGGTGCCGTAGGTCAGCCGGACCCGCTCGGTGCCGCAGCCCGCACAGGCGCCGGGGAGCACCAGGTCCGCGAGCTCGGCGAGCATGCCGTCAGTCCAGGAACAGCGGCTCGGTCGGCACCGTGCCGGCCGGCTGGTTGCCCGCTCCCCCGGCCACGTCTCCCGCGTTGATCTGCTGGGCCTTGGAGAGCGCGTCCCAGGCCTTGCCGTCCGACGAGTACGACACCCACCCCGAGTACGCCCGACCGGTGATCGCGTTCGCCGTCAGCGGGTTCGCCGGGTACGTCGTCAGGTAGGTCACCCGCTTGTCACCGAGGTCGGCCAGCCGCTCGAAGGAGAGCGCCCCGTCGATCGACACGTCGATGATCGCCACCCGGCCGTCCGAGCGCACCCCGGCGACCGAGACCCAGCCCTCGTTGCTGAAGTCGACCGCGGTGACCGTGGTCAGCCCGGGCGGCCGGATCTGCTGGCTGTTGGCGAGCACGAAGCCGTCGCCGCTGCTGTTGAGCACCCCGCGGTAGAGCTTGCCGGCCGCGACCACGGCCACCCGGTTGCCGTCCGGCGCCACCGTGATCGCGGTGATCGCGCTGCTCTGCGAGGGCCAGATGACCTGCTGCGCGCGGCCGCCGCCGGCCGGGAAGGAGTAGAGCTTCCCGTTGCCGGTGACCAGGCCGACCGCGCCGTCCGCGCTGTTGTCCTCGGTGACCGCCCAGGTCGGGTGGCCGAGGGCGGACTGCGGCAGCCCGGTGACGCTCTGCGCCGGGGACTGCTCGCCGATCGGGCCGGCCGTGGTCCGGAGCACCTCGTTCTTGCCGCTCTTGGCCACCACGGCGGCGAAGGCGTGGGTGGCCGAGGTGGCGATCGCCGCGGACCGCACCTCCTTGTTGTCGTCCGCCTCCAGCACCGGGACCGACTCGACCGCCTTGAGCGACTCGGAGAGCCGGCGGATCTTCCCGGCGTAGACCACGAACCGCTCCGGCTCCTCGGCCAGGCGGCTGGCGGGATTGCTGCTCAGGAAGTCGCTGCCGTTGGTGTACTCGACCGGGTCCTCGTGCCCGATGGTCAGCTCGAGCCGGGTGGGCAGCAGCGACCGCAGCGACCACTGCAGCTGACGCCGGAGCCGGTCCAGCGCGGCGGCGGTGTCGTCCGAGGGCAGGGCCTTGTCGTTGAGGCGTACCTGCAGGCGGTCGTCGCTGATCGGCGCCTTGCCGACCGGGGCGGTGCCGGCCGGCAGATCCTCGACCACGCCCTCCAGCCATGAGGCCGGGCCGTTGACCAGCCAGTTCAGGATCATGGTGGGCTGCTGTTCGAGGGGTACGCTGACCGGCATGTAGCGGTTGTCCGGCACCAGGGCGGTGTGCTGGTTGTTCCAGAAGTAGATGGTCCGCTCGTCGTAGAACTGTTCCAGACCGGCGTCGCTGAGCAGCAGGGCGGACGGCGCCTCGGTGACGAAGAAGCCGGACTCCCCCGCGACCGAGCCGATCTTGAGGGTGTAGACGGCCCGGCGCGGGTCGCTGGACGGGTCGAGCAGGCCGAACCGGTTGAGCGTGCCGACCTCCTCGTAGGTCAGGCGCACCTCGTCCTTGCCCGGGTTGACCAGCGGGTCCTCGACCAGGCGGATCACCCGGATGCTGGTGACGCCGGGCTTGAAGGTCCGGGCCGCCTCGGGTGACATGAACCCCTTCACCCGGTCCAGCGCCGAGTCCAGGTCACCGGCCGCGGCCTTCAGGTAGTTCTCGATGAACTGGGTCTTGTCGGTGGTGGCCGCCTCCCGGGTCACCCGCGCCCCGGTGCTGTCGTCGCCGACCGAGATCCCGGTGGACGGGCCGGCGCCGACCGAGGTCACCCCGGTGTCGTCCGGTATGCCGCAGCCGCCGAGCAGCGCGAGCCCGGCGGCCCCCGCGGCGGCGAGTACCCGCCTGCGGTTCATCAGCCCACCTCCGCGGCGCGGTCCCGGGGGATCAGCGGCAGCGGGGCGGCGACCAGCCGGTCACCGGCGCGGACCGGCAGGGTGAGGCGGAACTGGGCGCCCTCGCCGGGCGCGCCCCACGCCTCCAGCCAGCCGCCGTGCAGCCGGGCGTCCTCGACGCTGATCGACAGGCCCAGGCCGGTGCCGCCGGTCTGCCGCGCCCGCGACGGGTCGGCCCGCCAGAACCGGTTGAACACCAGCCGCTCCTCACCCGTCTTGAGCCCGATGCCGTGGTCCCGCACGGTGATCGCCACCGCCGCGTCGTCGGTCGCCATGGTGATCTGCACCGGCTTGGCCTCGCCGTGCTCGACCGCGTTGCCGACCAGGTTGCGCAGCACCCGCTCGACCCGGCGCGGGTCGACCTCGGCGATCACCGGGGTGTCCGGCAGGCGCAGCTGCAACTCCACGCCGGCCCGCTCGGCCAGCCCGGCGAGCCGGGCGGTGACCCGCTCCACGATCGGGACCAGGTCGGTGTGCTCGGAGTCCAGCGCGGCGAACCCGGCGTCGAACCGGCTGATCTCCAGCAGGTCGGTGAGCAGCCCCTCGAAGCGGTCCAGCTCGGCCTGGAGCAGCTCGGCGCTGCGCGCCACCGCCGGGTCGAAGTCCTCGCGCTCCGAGAAGATCAGGTCGGCCGCCATCCGGACCGTGGTCAGCGGCGTCCGCAGCTCGTGCGACACGTCCGAGGTGAATCGCCGCTGCAGCCGGGACATCTCCTCCAGCCGGACGATCTGCCGCTGCAGGTTCGCCGCCATCTGGTTGAACGCCGCGGCGAGCAGCGCCAGGTCGTCCTCGCCGTCCACCTTCATCCGCTGGTCGAGCAGGCCGGCGGAGAGCCGCTGGGCGGTCCGCGCGGCCACCCGGACCGGGGTCACCACCAGGCGGGTCACCAGGCCGGCCACCACGCCGAGCAGGATCACCAGGGCGATCCCGGTGGCGAGCACCGTGGTGCGTATCTGGTTGGCGGCCCGGTCCTCGGTGGTCAGCGGGACCATGTAGTAGAGCTCGACGTGCCCGAACTTGGTCGGCACCGGCGAGCCGTAGACGAGGTACTTCGTCGGCTGACCGCTGATCTCGGCGGTCCGGATCTGCCAGGCGACCTGACCCTTGTCGGCGACCATCCGGATCATCGAGGCGGTGATCAGCCCATCGGTGTCCACCTGCGGGAGCGTCCGCGCCTCGATGCCGGGGTAGTTCTCCGCCCGGATCGAGACCACGGTGCCGCTGTCCCCGGCCTGATCGCCGTCGTAGAGCTCGTTGACGGTCTCGTTGATCGTGGACGGCAGCTCCGGGTCACGGGCCTGCGGGTGCACGGTGAGCTGGCTGTTCGCGTACTTCACCTTGCGCTGCAGGGACGAGGCGACCTCGTCCTGGGCGCGGTTCAGCAGGATCTTGGCGCTCTGGTCGGCGATGAACCAGCCGAACGTGCCGACCAGGAGGCTGGACGCGATCAGGGTCAGCGAGACCACGCGGAGCTGCAGGGAGCGCCGCCAGTACCGGCGGACCGGCGACGTGTACGCCTCCAGCCTGCGGACGAGGACGCGCCAGTATCGCCGGACCACCCGGAGGGGACGGCGTACGGACATCGGAAGCCAGGAGGGTGCACGCATTACGCGGCAAGGTTAGCCGCTGCCCCGGATCAGCCGGTGCCCGCCTTGTAGCCGACACCGCGGACCGTGAGGATGATCTCCGGCCGCTCGGGATCCGGCTCGATCTTCGCGCGCAGCCGCTGGACGTGCACGTTGACCAGGCGGGTGTCCGCGGCGTGCCGGTAGCCCCAGACCTGCTCCAGCAGCACCTCGCGGGTGAAGACCTGGCGCGGCTTGCGGGCGAGCGCGACCAGCAGGTCGAACTCCAGCGGGGTCAGCTTCACCTCCTCGTTGTCCCGCGACACGGTGTGCGCCGGGACGTCGATGGTGATCTGGTTCCCCGGCGGGCCGATGGTGAGCATCTCCGGCGCCGCGTCCTCGCCCCGGCGCAGCCGGGCCCGCATCCGGGCGACCAGCTCCTTGGGCTTGAACGGCTTGACCACGTAGTCGTCCGCGCCGGACTCCAGGCCGAGCACCACGTCCACGGTGTCGCTCTTGGCGGTCAGCATGACGATCGGGATACCGGACTCGGCGCGGATGGCCCGCGCCACATCGATGCCGCTCATCCCGGGCAGCATCAGGTCCAGCAGGACGATGTCCGGGCGGCTCTCCCGGAAGGCGGCGAGCGCGCGTTCCCCGTCCGCCACGAACGAGGGGAGGAATCCCTCACTGCGCAGGACGATGCCGAGCATCTCGGCCAACGCGGGATCGTCGTCGACGACCAGTACCCGGGCTCTCATGCGGTCCAATATTGCACTGTCCTCCCCGTCCCCGCGCTACCTGGGGGCCGATCTTGTCGAGGAGCATACGCACAGAGAGCGGTTTCTCACCGTATGGAATCAAAATGAATGCGGGCGGCCCCGATTCCGGGACCACCCGCGGCGCTCGACGTTCGGCGTCAGAAGCCGGGCCGGTCGAACTCTCCTGCTCGGACCCCGGCGATGAAGCCGGTCCAGTCCTTCGTGCCGAAGCTGAGCACCGGACCCGCGACGTCCTTGGAGTCGCGAACCATCACGGCGGCCGGAGCATTGGCGACCTCGACGCAATGCCCAGCAGCGCCACTACGGCTGCTCTTACGCCAAGTAAGCGTGGCGTCCTGCATTGTTTCTCCTTCCCGAGAATTGCCTCTCCATTGGACCGCACCCCGGGAGATCAACGAGCCAGCCGGTCCCTCGTCTCAGCGATGACCGTTCGGCTCGCTTCTCGCGACAAAGCGCGTTCTCGCAGGTCGTCAAAGGCGTCCTGATAGATGTCTATCTCCTCGGGCTTCACCCGGAAGAGACCGCCGGTCAGCCCCTCGCTGTGCACGACCGGGTTACGGGTACTCTCCGCGAACTCGAGCACCAGGAACGACTCGGTCAGGCCGGCGTGCGCGCCCGCCCGGAACGGCAGGATCTGCACCTCCACCTCGGCCCGCTCGCCGATCTCCTGCAGCAGCCGGCCGAGCTGGCGGACCAGCACCCCGCGACCGCCCACCTCCCGGCGCAGCACGCTCTCGTCCAGGACGATCTGCAGCGCGGGCGGCGGATCCTTCTCGAAGAAGACGCGCCGGTTCATCCGCAGGTCGAGGCGGCGCTGGATGACCTCGCTGTCCTCGATGTCGGCGCCGGTCTCGATCACCGCCCGGGCATACTCGTCGGTCTGCAGCAGGCCCGGCATCACCTGGGCCTCCCACTCGGCGATCCGGACCGCCTCGGCCTCCAGGATCAGATACTCCTCGTACTGATCCGGAACGGACGAGCGATACGGCGCCCACCAGGCTCGGGCCCGGCCGCGTTTGGCCAGGTCACGAAGGCGTCCCCGGTCCTCGACACGGAGGCCGTAGAGCGTCAGCAGCCGATCGAGGTCGGCCTCGCTGATTCCGGTGTGCGCGGTCTCGATCCGGCTCAGCTTGGACTCGGACCACCCGAGCGCGGTCGCCACGTCCACCGCCCGGCGTTCAGCGCGGAGTCGGCGCAGTTCACCGCCGAGCTCCCGGCGCGCTGTCGATGTCGGCCTGGCCACGGAGCCACCATATCGGCGCATCGATGGCCCGTTGCAAGTTGCAAAGCCTCATTCTTGAAATCAAAACCTTTTTCTCGTACGCGTCACCCCGCCCCGAAGATCATTTCCCCGTTCCGTTCCGTCCGCAGCGCGACCGCCCATGCCCACTCACCCCGATTGCCGCGCCCCCGCTTTCGGCTGGTTCTCCGGGGTACCTCAAGACCCTTGAGGCACCCCGGAGAACCAGCCAGGACCGGGCACTTGACCAGGGAGATCGGCACGCGACCAGGTGTCGAGGGGTCATCTCGGACGGGGATAGCGAACGGGGCGACAGGCCGAAACCCGCCGCCCCGTTCATCCCCCCGGTTTGGTACCGCGCGCGTCCGTGGGACCCCCCGATCACCAATGACGCTGCGTGCTTATAGATTCACACTCCGCACATGACATGTCAAGGTATTTCCAGAAATTTCGGACGCTCGGCGGGCAGGTCGACCCGCCGATGACCACGGTGAACACCGTATGACCGATCGACGCTCCCCACCCGCCAGTCGATCACCGACCGCCCCGGGCGCCCCTCCCCCTCCGTCAGCAACCCGACAGAGCCAGACACCTCACAAATCCCACCCGCCCGCGTTCTCACCATCAGCAGCACGCGCAGCAACCGTCCGGAAAGCCCCCGGACTCCCCACACCACCCGAACCCCGGCCCAGCGTGTGAAACCACCGCGCGGAGAGCGCCCGGACTCCACACGCCGTCACAGGGGCGGACGCCGCAAGGGTGTGAGGCGGCCGCGGTGGAGGGGTCAGGAGGGGACGGCGGCGATGAAGACCGAGCCGAGTCCGGCGGCGGTGACCGGGCCGGCGTTCGTCGGGGCGTAGGCCGCGGTGCCCGGCGTCAGCGTGACCGGGATGCCGTGGTCCTCGCCGACGTGCACGTCACCGGAGACCCCCAGGATGATCCGCGGGCCCGTACCCGGCAGCCGGACCGGCGGGCGCCCCTCGGTCAGGTCGACCCGGTAGAGCTCGAAATCGCGTACCGGAACCCGCCAGGAGACCACCCCGGGCCCGATCTCCGCCGGATGCAGCAGCGGGTCTGCCAGTACCTCGAAACGGAGCACCCGGAGCAGCTCGTCCACGTCCACCCGCTTCGGGGTGAGGCCGCCGCGCAGCACGTTGTCGCTCGCCGCCATCAGCTCGACGCCGAGGCCGTTCAGGTACGCGTGCAGGTTCCCGGCCGGCATCCAGATCGCCTCGCCCGGGCGCAGGTGCACCAGGTTGAGCAGGAGCGCCACCAGCACCCCCGGATCGCCCGGGTAGTGCCCGGCCAGGTTCACGGCGAGCCGGAACGACTCCGCGTGCGGATGGCTCGCGGTGTGCGCCGAGGCCGACGCGACCACCGCGTCGATCAGCGCACCGCGTTCGGCGGCCGGCCAGGAGAGCAGCAACCGGACCGCCCCGGCGAGGTCACCGGTGTGCAGCGCGTCCGTCACCGGGGCCAGCTGCGGCAGGTTGAGCTCGGCGAGGACCAGCGCGGACACCTCGGCCGGGCGGAAGCCGCAGAGCGCGTCGAACGGCGTCAGCGCCACCAGCATCTCGGGCTTGTGGTTGGCATCCGTGTAGTTCTTCGGCAGTGACGGGTCGGCCTGCTGCCGGGCGTACGCCTCGGTGGCGTACTTCAGATCGGGATGGGCCTGGAGGGAGAGCGGGGCACCCGCGGCCAGCACCTTCATCAGGTACGGCAGGCGGGATCCGAAGCAGTCGGCGACGTGCTCGCCGAGCTGTCCGGCCGGGTCGCCGTCGATCAGCGCGGTGAGGGTGACCGGCCCGTCGGGGCCCGGAACGGTGGACGGGTCCCCCGGATGCGCGCCGAGCCACAGCTCCGCCTCGGGCCCCTCGGTGGGGGTGGGACGGCCCTGCAGCTCGGCGATCGCGGTCCGGGATCCCCAGGCGTACGGCCGGATGATTCCGGTAAGCGGGTACACGGTCATACCCGGCAAATTAGCAGCTGTCAGGCGGTGACGGGCGGCGCGGAGGAGACCGCCTGCTCCGCGGCCTCACGCTTGCGGTAGATGTCCGGTTCGATGTAGATCACCCGGGCGATCGGGACCGCCTCGCGGATCCGTACCTCGGTCTCGTCGATGTGCCGGGCCACCTCTTCGGCGGTCTCCGTCCTGGGCACCGCGATCTTCACGGCGACGAGCAGCTCGTCGGGGCCGAGGTGCAGCGTCTTCATGTGGATGATCCGCTCGATGCCCTCGCCGGCCAGCACCGCCTTCTCGATCCGATCGAGCGCCTCCGGGTTGGCGCCCTCGCCGATCAGCAGGCTCTTGGTCTCCACCGCGAGGATCGCCGCGATCGCCACCAGCAGGACACCGATCGCCCCGGTGCCGATGCCGTCCCAGACGCCGTCCCCGGTGAGCAGGGTCAGGCCCACGCCGAAGAGCGCGAGCACCAGGCCGACCAGCGCACCGGCGTCCTCCAGCAGCACCACCGGCAGCTCCGGCGCCTTGGCCCGGCGCACGAAGTCCACCCAGGAGGTCTTGCCCCGGGTGTGGTTGGACTCCTTGATCGCGGTGTAGAACGAGTACGACTCCAGCGCGATCGCCACCACCAGGACGGCGACCGGGACCCAGGCGTTGTTCTCGATCGGGTGCGGGTCCTGGATCTTGTGCCAGCCCTCGTAGAGCGCGAACAGGCCGCCGACGCTGAAGAGCACGATCGAGACGATGAACGCGTAGATGTAGCGCTCCCGCCCGTACCCGAAGGGATGTTCGGTGGTCGCCTTCTTCTGCGACTGCTTGCCGCCGACGAGCAGCAGAAGCTGGTTGCCGGAGTCGGCGACCGAGTGGATCGCCTCGGCGAGCATCGACGAAGAGCCGGTGAGTGCCCAGGCCACGAACTTGGTCGCGGCGATACCCAGGTTGGCGCTGAGCGCCGCCACGATCGCCTTGGTGCCGCCCTCGGCGCTCACTGCAGTCCCTCTGCCATCGGGTTGGACAGCTCCTTCATCTCGCTGATGGCCGGGACCGCCATGGGGTCCAGGCCATGGGCCAGGGCCAGGTACAACGACGCGAAGTCGGGCACGGCGACCAGCGACGCGAGCCGCTCCAGCGTCGAACCGCCTTCGGCGGTCAGCACGTCGCAGCGTACGCCACGCCGATCGGCGAGTGTCTGGATGGCGTCCGCCCGGCGCTCCTCGACGGCGACCGGCTCGTCGGCGTCGTCCTCCGGGTTGAGGCCGCCGTCGCGGAGCACCACCAGCCGGAGCCGGGTGACCGTCTCGTCCTCGTCCTCCGGGTCGGCGAAGATGTCCCGGGAGCCCTCGGCGAGCCCGCCGAAGACGCCGTCCAGCAGGCCCACCCGGCCGCGGCCGGCCTCGCCGAGCGCGCCGGCCATCACCGGGTACCGCGCGTTCGCGGCCAGGGTGTCGGCGAAGCGGCGGGCGGCGACGGTGGCCAGCGGCGAGGAGCCCCAGACGATCGGGACCGAGCCGGCCAGGCCGAGGGCGAGCGCCTTGGCCGGGTTGACGAACGAGTCGGCACCGGGACGGCAGCGCTCGGCGTCGGCGTCCAGCCGGATCGCGGTCTCGGCGATGTCCGCCTCGGTGACCTTGACCAGTCCCAGCCCCCGTCCGGCCAGCAGCACCGGGACGGCGAGGCCCCAGAGCGTGGCACGGGCCGGAGCCCGGCGCGGCACCCCGATGAACGGGGCCCGGAACCGCTCGGCCATCGCCTCCAACTCGGAGTCCGGGTTGCCGATCGCGACCAGCCGGGCACCCCGGCGTCCGGCGGCCTCGGCCGCGGCGAGCGCCTCGGGGCTGCGGCCGGAGGCGGAGACCGCGATCACCACGTCCGCCGCACCGACCCATCCGGGGATGCCGGCGCTGCGGTGGCCGATGATCGGAACCGGACACCGCGGGCCGGCGACGGTGGACAGGATGCTGCCGGTGAGGCCGGCGGTGCCGATGCCGGCGACGACGACCGCGCGGGGGCGGCCCTCGTCGGCGAGCATGCTCAGGTCGACCTCGGCCGCCAGGGCCGCGGACTCCCGGACCTGGGCGCCGGCCGAGGCGGTGGCCCGGAGCATGCCGCCCGGGTCGTTGCCGAGCATCGACTTCTCGTCGTTGAGCAGCGACTCGTCGGCGATCCGGTGCCCGTTGACGCCGGAGGCGCCCTCCAATGGGTTGACCATCAGTTCCCCTCCCCCGGGCCGGTGGCCGGCAGCGCCGCCTCGTCGAGGAGGAGGATCGGGATGTCGTCCCGGATCTCGAAGACCCGGCCACACTCGGTGCAGGTCAGCGTCTGTGCTCCGGCATCGTGATCGAGCGGTGCGTGATGTGTGTCCGGGCAGGCCAGAATCTCCAGCAACTGCGGATCAAGCGCCACCGATCTACTCCTCATCGACGCGGAAACCTCTGAACGAGGCGATCCTAGCGGCGAACGATCGCCAGCACCTCGTCACGCAGCGACGCCATCCGGTCGGCGTCCGGCGCCTCGACGTTCAGGCGCAGCAGCGGCTCGGTGTTGGAGGCGCGCAGGTTGAACCAGGCACCCCCGCCGACCTGGAAGGTCAGGCCGTCGAGGCCGTCCACCGAGGCGTCCGGGAACGCGGCCCGCACCTCGTCGATCTTCGCAGTGGCGTCGGCCACCGTGGAGTTGATCTCACCGGAGGCGGCGTACCGCTCGTACTCGGCGGCGAACTCGGAGAGCGGCTGGTCCTGGCCGCCGAGCGCGGCGAGCACGTGCATCGCGGCGAGCATGCCGGTGTCGGCGAACCAGAAGTCCCGGAAGTAGTAGTGCGCCGAGTGCTCGCCGCCGAAGACCGCGTTGGTCTGCGCCATCTCCGCCTTGATGAACGAGTGGCCGACCCGGCTGCGCACCGGCTTGCCGCCGTTCTCGGTGATGATCTCGGGCACCGCGGCCGAGGTGATCAGGTTGTGGATGACCGTGCTGCCCGGGAACTTGGCCAGCTCGCGGACGGCGACCAGCGCGGTGATCGCGGACGGCGAGACCGGGTCGCCCTTCTCGTCCACCACGAAGCAGCGGTCCGCGTCCCCGTCGAAGGCCAGGCCGATGTCCGCGCCCCGCTCCCGGACCGCCCTCTGCAGGTCGACCAGGTTCGCCGGGTCCAGCGGGTTGGCCTCGTGGTTCGGGAACGAGCCGTCCAGCTCGAAGTAGAGCGGCACGATGGTGAGCGGCAGCGCCGGCAGCACCTGGTCACCGAGCACCGCCGGGACGGTGTATCCGCCCATGCCGTTGCCCGCGTCCACGATGACCTTGAGCGGGCGGATACCGGAGAGCTCGACCAGCGAGCGCAGGTGGGCCGCGTAGTCCTTGAGCAGATCCCGGTTCTCCACCCGGACCGGGCCCTCGGCCTCGGCGTTCAGGTCGGCGAGCAGCTGCTGGGCCCGCTCCCGGACGATCACCAGGCCGCTGTCCTGGCCGACCGGACGGGCGCCGGCCCGGCACAGCTTGATCCCGTTGTACCGCGCCGGGTTGTGGCTGGCGGTGAACATGGCGCCGGGCAGGTTGAGGATGCCGGAGGCGTAGTAGAGGCCGTCGGTCGAGGCGAGTCCGATGTTGATCACTCCGGCGCCGGCCGCGTTCACGCCGCGGGCGAAGGCGGCGGCGAGACCCGGCCCGGACTCGCGCATGTCGTGGGCGACCACGATCTGGTCCGGCTCGTCACCGGACTCGCGGAGCATCTCGACGAACGCCGTACCCAGCGCCCGGGCGACCGGCTCGCTGAACTGATCCGGGACGATCCCCCGGACGTCGTACGCCTTGATGATCTGCGACAGATCAAGCACCACTATCTCCTCAGCCGAAACGCCGGATTTCCGAAACGCCTGTCCGGGCCGAGAGTATCGGAGCACCAGGGGCCGAATGGTTTTAACCGCACGACCGGGGCGTTACGTCAGACCATCGCGACAGGCCCGGTCAGCTGCACGGGTGGTCTCCGGCAGCCGGTACCGCGGCGTCAGTGCGAGCGTCAGTGAGCAGGCCGTTTCGAGATCGATCCGGTGCCCGGCCGAGACGAAGACCGGTTTCACGGCGTCCCGGGTCCGCAGCACCGCGCCGACCGTCTCGCCCCCGTCGATCAGCGCGGCCCGGTCACCACGCCGCGTTCCCACCGGATCGTGTGACCCGACGAGCCTCGTCTTGCCCACCCCGAACGACGGCAGATCGGTCAGCACGCCCAGGTGCGCGGCGAGCCCGAACCGGCGCGGGTGGGCAAGCCCGTGCCCGTCGCAGACCAGCACCTCGGGACGGACGCTCAGCCTCTCCAGCGCCTCCATCAGCGCCGGCACCTCGCGGAAGGCGAAGAGGCCGGGCACGTAGGGGAAGGCCGGGCGGCCGCGGACCACGGCGGTGTCGCGTACCGAGAGGTCGGCGGCGTTCAGCACCACGACCGCCGCGGCCAGCCGGTCGGCCGCGTCGTCGTAGGCCACGTCCAGGCCCGCGATCAGGGACGGACTCGCCGGTCCGGGGGCGGAGACCACCCGGGAGCGCAGGATCTCCTGCACGGCGAGTGCTTCTTCTTCGGTACGCGGCCGGCTCTCCACCGCCGCAGCCTAGATACTGTTGTCTAAGGGCGTGACCGGCGTCACGATGGTGGCTGGAGGTGGCGCCGGTGAATCCGTGGCTAGCCCTGACCCCGGGTGCCGACCCGGCCGAGCGGATCCGCCTGGTCGGGCACGCCCACGAGCTGTTCCTGAGCGGGCAGAGTCCGGCCGGGAACCGTCCGCCGGACCAGATGCGCCCGGTGGTCGCCGAGTCCTGGGCCCGGTCGGCGGCGTGGATCGGCGCGGACAGCACCGCACCGATCGACCTGCGCGACGACGAGCTGGAGGCGTACCGGCAGGCCCATCCGCTGGCCCGGGTGATGCCGCTCTTCCGGGACCTGCTCGGCGGGCTGGCCGACGACGGCGACCACATCCTCGCGGTCTGCGACGAGCACGGCCGGCTGCTCTGGGTCGAGGGGCACGCCGCCACCCTGCTCGGGGCCGCCTCGATGAACTTCGTCCCGGGCGCGCGCTGGGACGAGGCGCACGCCGGCACCAACGCGCCCGGCACCGCGCTCGCCGTCGACCACGCGCTGCAGATCTTCGCGACCGAGCACTTCAGCCGCCCGGTGCAGCGGTGGACCTGCACCGCGGCGCCGATCCACGACCCCGGGACCGGGCGGCTGCTCGGCGCGATCGACGTGACCGGAGGGGACCACCTCGCAAACCCGCACAGCCTGGCCCTGGTACGCGCCACCGCGCTGGCCGCGGAGGCGTACCTGAAGGACCTGGAACCGCGGCGCGGCAAGCCGGCGGTCGCCGCACTCGGCCGGGACGAGGCCCTGCTCGCGGCGAACGGCACCCGGATCCGGCTCGGACGGCGGCACTCCGAGCTGCTGGTGCTGCTGACCGTGCACCCCGAGGGGCGGACCGGCGATCAGCTCGGCTTCGACCTCTACGGCGACGACGTCAGCCCGGTGACGGTGCGCGCCGAGCTCTCCCGCCTGCGCCGGATCCTCGGCCCCGAGCTGCTCGACTCGCGCCCCTACCGGCTCCGCACCGAACTGGACGTCGACCTCACCGCGGTCGGCCGCCTGCTGGACGCCGGACGGGTCGCGGAGGCGGTCGCCGCCTACTGCGGGCCGCTGCTGCCCACCTCGGACGCGCCCGGCATCGTCCGGCTGCGGCGGCTGCTCGACGACCGGCTGCGCGCCGCGATCCTGACCACCGGCGACCGGCGGCTGCTGCAGTCCTGGCTGAGCAGCCCGTGGGGCGCCGACGACCTCGACCTCTGGGAGGCGTACTCGAGGCTCACCCCGGCCGATCCGGTCGCCGGGCGCCGGGTCGCCGAGCTCGCCCGCGAATACGCGTGCAACGTCCGTGCAACGTTGCCGTAACTAGGGTCTCGCCTCATCAACGAGGAGGCGAGACCGTGACCGTATACACGCCGCCAGGTTCCGAGGGCGCCATCGTCAGCTACCAGTCCCGGTACGACCACTACATCGGCGGTGAGTACGTCCCGCCCGCCCGCGGCCGCTACTTCGAGAACCCCACCCCGGTGACCGGACGGGTCTTCTGCGAGGTCGCCCGGGGCACCGAGGAGGACGTGGAGAAGGCCCTCGACGCTGCGCACGGCGCGGCGGACGCCTGGGGACGGACCTCGCCCACCGAGCGCGCGAACATCCTCAACCGGATCGCCGACCGGATGGAGCAGAACCTGGAGAAGCTGGCCGTCGCCGAGGCCTGGGAGAACGGCAAGCCGGTCCGGGAGACGCTGGCCGCCGACATCCCGCTCGCGATCGACCACTTCCGCTACTTCGCCGGCGCGATCCGGGCGCAGGAGGGCAGCGCCAGCGAGCTCGACGAGGACACCGTGGCGTACCACTTCCACGAGCCGCTCGGCGTGGTCGCCCAGATCATCCCGTGGAACTTCCCGATCCTGATGGCGGTCTGGAAACTGGCCCCCGCGCTGGCCGCCGGCAACGCCGTAGTGATCAAGCCGGCCGAGCAGACCCCGGCCTCGATCCACTACCTCTTCTCGCTGATCGGCGACCTGATCCCGGCCGGCGTGGTGAACATCGTCAACGGCTTCGGCGTGGAGGCCGGCAAGCCCCTGGCGAGTTCGAACCGGGTCGCCAAGGTCGCGTTCACCGGCGAGACCACCACCGGCCGCCTGATCATGCAGTACGCCTCGGAGAACCTGATCCCGGTCACCCTGGAGCTGGGCGGCAAGAGCCCGAACATCTTCTTCGACGACGTGAGCAGCGCCGACGACGACTTCTTCGACAAGGCCCTCGAGGGCTTCGCGATGTTCGCCCTCAACCAGGGCGAGGTCTGCACGTGCCCGTCGCGCTCGCTGATCCAGCAGGGCCACTACAGCGACTTCCTGGCCGCGGGCGTGAAGCGGGTGGAGAACCTCAAGCAGGGCAACCCGCTGGACACCGACACCCAGGTGGGCGCGCAGGCCTCCAACGACCAGCTGGAGAAGATCCTGTCGTACCTGGACACCGGCCGTCAGGAGGGCGCCCGGGTGCTGGCCGGCGGCGCCAAGGCCGAGCTCGGCGGCGACCTGGCCGGCGGGTACTACGTCCAGCCGACGATCTTCGAGGGCCGCAACAGCATGCGGATCTTCCAGGAGGAGATCTTCGGCCCGGTCGTCTCGGTGGCGCCCTTCGCCGACTTCGACGACGCCATCAAGATCGCCAACGACACGCTGTACGGCCTCGGCGCCGGTGTCTGGACGCGGGACGGCAACCGCGCCTACCGGGCCGGGCGCGCGATCAAGGCCGGCCGGGTCTGGACGAACTGCTACCACCTGTACCCCGCGCACGCCGCGTTCGGCGGGTACAAGCAGTCCGGCATCGGGCGGGAGAACCACCGGATGATGCTCGACCACTACCAGCAGACCAAGAACCTGCTGGTCAGCTACTCGCCCAAGGCCATGGGCTTCTTCTAGGCCATGGCTGAGCCCATCGTCGCCATGCCCTCCCGGCCCTCGCTCCGCCGCGGTGCGGTCGGCCATGGCTAACCGCGTGGATGTCACGCCCGCGGCCGCCGATCTGATGCGGCGGCTGCGGGCGGAGCACGGCCCGTTGATGTTCCACCAGTCCGGCGGCTGCTGCGACGGCAGCGCGCCGATGTGCTACCTGGAGGGCGAGTTCCGCACCGGCCGCTCCGACGTACTGCTGGAGTCTCTGGCGATCGAGGGGGTGCCGGAGCCGATCACGTTCTGGATGTCGGCGGCGCAGTTCGCACTCTGGAAGCACACCCACCTCACGGTCGACGTGGTCCCGGGGCGCGGCTCCGGCTTCTCGCTGGAGGCTCCGGAGGGCGTCCGCTTCCTGATCCGCTCCCGCCTGCTCACCGAGCAGGAGCTCACCGAGCTCGCCACCCGCCCGGCCTGACGACCCACCCGACGGCCCACTCGCACTGACGACCCACCCGGCCGGCCTGACGACCAGCCCGGCCGGTAGACCCGCGCCCGAGCCCCCGCGACCACGACACGCGGGGTCTCGGGCGCGCTTCGTGCACGGCTCGCGGTTCCGGCTGGCGCTGAGGGGTGTCTCAAGCGGAGCGAGGCAGTGAGTGCCAGCTTTCCCGGCATGGCTGGTGGTCAGGGGTCTCTCGGGCGCCTGAGACACCCCGGATCGCCAGCCGACCGGACTGAGGCACCCCGGATCGCCAGCCGACGGGCCCGAGGCACCCCGGATCGCCAGCCGATCGGCCGGGGCGCCCTGGGCCGCCGGCTCACCGCCCGCGGGGTACCGCCCGGCCGGTCCACGAACGAACCCCGGCAGGCGGATCCGGCGATCCGCGGGCGACGCGTGGCCCGGGCGGGGCGACGCGCGGCCCGGACGGGGCGGCACGTAGCCCGGGCGGGGCGGGGCGTGCACGCAGACGGCGCAGGCGGGGCGGGGCGTGCACACGATCAACCCGGATCAGGGGCGGCACGATCACTGAACCGCGAGCCGCGCTACCGCCGGCTCTCCGGAGGACTCGCGAGCCCCTGCGCCTCCGGCAGGGGCGCGAGCCCCGGCGTCTCCGTCGGGGGCGCGAGCCCCGGCGTCTCCGTCGGGGGCGCGAGCCCCGGCGGGGTGGGGTCGGTGCGCAGGCGGGAGTAGAGCACGCCGTCGTGGTAGGCGCCGTCGCGGAACTCGGCCGCGCGGATCACGCCCTCCCGGGTGAAGCCGGCCTTGCGGAGCGCGTTCTGCTCGGCCAGGTTCTCGTCGTGGGTACCGGCCTGGATCCGGTGGATCGGGTAGTGCGTGAAGAGGTAGTCGCAGAGCATGACCTGCGCCCGCCACCCGATGCCGCGGCCGCGGAACTCCGGCAGCAGCACGATCCCGATCTCCATGGACGGGGTCGCCGAGAGGTGCGCCTCGCGGAAGTCGACGACTCCGGCCGTGTGGGCATCCGCCGACACGATCAGGCTGCTTCGGGACGGGGAGAGGTAGCCGTCCTCGGCGAAACGGCGGGCCACGGCGCCGGCGTCGCGGAATCCTCGCCAGTCGAGGCCGATGAGACCCGGCTCGGTCGTGAAGCGGCGCATCATGTCGAGATCCCCCTCGCGGAGGGGGCGGAGATCGATGTCCATAGGAACAGTGTGGGTGATAACAGACACCCAGTTGGGGCGACATTTCCGGCAATTGCCATCAATGCCGTTCATTTACGGGCGTGCAAGTGAGGTGGACAGGGTAGGGGATGATACAGCGGCGAAACATAAGTGAGTTCCCAAATTAGTGCGAAAGATGCTTTCGGGACTTGGCGGTCAGCCGGATCCCGGGGCATCCTCGTCAGTCGCCGATGATCTGGGGAGGTAAATCGATGCGGCTGTCCCGAACCCGGCGCGCCTTCATGATCAGCTTCTCGCTGATCATGGCGGGTCTCCTCGGCCAGGCGGCCGCGGCTCAGACGGTCGGCCCACAGGCCGCGGCCCCCACGCCCACCGTCACCGCGGCACCGGCAAACCCGTCCGCCAGCGCGCCCTCCACCGCGAAACCGAGCACGACGAAGCCGGGCACGGCGCAGACGAGCGCCAAGCCGTACACCACCGACAAGCGGGCCGAGAGCACCACGGTCACGAAGGGCAAGGGCCGCGCGGCCGGCCCGGCCGGCAGCCTGATGACCACCGGCAGCCAGGCGGTGGCGCTCACCTTCGACGACGGCCCGGACCCGGCGACCACGCCGGCGCTGCTGGACCTGCTGGACGAGCAGCACGTCAAGGCCACGTTCTGCCTGGTCGGCTCGAACGCGAAGAAGTTCCCGAACCTGGTCCGCGACATCGTGGACGCCGGTCACACGGTCTGCAACCACACCTGGAACCACGACCTCAAGCTGGGCAAGAAGTCGAAGGCGCAGATCAAGGCCGACATGGAGAAGACCAACGCGGCCATCCTCAAGGCCGCGCCGAACGCCACGATCGCCTACTTCCGGGCCCCGGGCGGCAAGTTCAACGCCAAGGTGGTGCAGGTCGCCGCCGATCTCGGGATGAGCTCGCTGTACTGGAAGGTCGACCCGCGCGACTGGGATCACCCCAAGGGCGAGACGCACGCCAAGCACCAGCAGAAGGTGATCAAGGCGGTGCAGAAGTACACCCATCAGGGGTCGATCGTGCTCTCGCACGACTACGCGCAGCCGGACACCATCAAGGCGTACCGGACTCTGATCCCCTGGCTGAAGAAGAAGTACAAGCTGATCGCGCTGCCGATTTAAAAATCAGTGCGAGGGCGGGATCACCCGGAGGTGGCCACGGCGCCCGGTCTGATGGCCGGGCGTGTGGTCGTGCTCGTCGGGGCGCGGGGGCGGTGCCGGGCGCGCGGCCTCGCGGACCGCCTCGGCGAGCGCGACCAGATCGTCGGTGGTGGGGGGTGGCGGCGCGAAGTCGCCGTCGTGCCGGACGAGCTCCCAGCCTCGGGGGGCGGTGAGGCTGCGGGCGTGCGGCTCGCAGAGGTCGTACGTGTGGGGTTCGGCGAACGCGGCGAGGGGGCCTACGACCGCCGTCGAATCGCTGTAGACGTAGGTCAGGGTGGCGACCGCCTGTCGGGGACAGCCGTTCCGGGAGCAGCGCCGTGGTGACCTCACGGCGGCACGTTATCGTCCCGGCGGGCGATAAGACGAGTGATACCCCGCGACACGCCGACCGGTGATGCATCACGATTCGGCCATGGTCCGCCGACACGCCGCCCCGTTGGGACGAATTAACTGCTCGGACACACGCCGAGGAACGGCCTGACCACGTATGTCGCCCGGGTGGGGATACGCTCACCGTGTGACCACCAGCCCCGAACGCCGCCGTACCGACCCGAAGGCGGCGCGTACCACCGGCCCGGGTCATCCGGCCCGGCGCGACCGGCACGGACGCGGCCTGCGTGGCCGCCTGGTGCCCGCCACTGTGCCGCTGGCCCGCACCAAGGCGGAGATCTTCGACGACCTGGTGCTGGACACGGTCGAGAGCCTCGAACGCCGCTATGCCAAGGAGCTGGCCGGCGTCGAGTTCGCGGTCGAGGACGTGCCGCCGGAGCTGAACGTCTACGACTCGGACGTGCTCGAGGACGGCGAGGTGCCCCTGGCCAGGCTGCTGCCCGGCCGCCCGGGGCGGCACGAGCTGCCACCACGGATCGTCCTGTACCGCCGCCCGCTGGAATTCCGGGCGATGGATCGGGAGGACCTCGCCGACCTCGTCCACGATGTGATCATCGAGCAGGTGGCCAACCTGCTCGGGGTGGATCCCGACGAGCTGGCCTGACGGCCGTCACCCGACCGGTCAGGCCACCCGGCGCTTCAGCTTGCGACGTTCACGTTCGGACAGTCCACCCCAGATCCCGAACCGTTCGTCGTGGCCGAGTGCGTACTCCAAACACTCCGCTTTGACGTCACAGCGGCCGCAGATGCGCTTGGCCTCACGCGTCGAGCCGCCCTTCTCCGGGAAGAATGCTTCCGGATCGGTCTGCGAACACAGCGCCCGCTCCTGCCACTCGGGCGCGTCCCCGAGCAGGTCGACCCCTTCAACCTGCGCTTCCATCGGCGTGCCTCCAAACTCTGCGCCGACAGCGATGCCAGCGCTGACCCCCCACGCACGCGGCGTGTTTCTGTGGGTTGGATGCGAAAAATCCACATCGTCCCCACAACCCCACCAAAATTACACGCGTGTAAGACGTGCGTCGTCAAGCCGAACCTGATAAATAGGCCCGTTCCCCCGAAGCGTTCGGGCGCGTCGGGGGCCCGTTCCCGCTCTATCTCCCGTAGCCACCGAGAGGTAACGCGAAGGCGGGGCCCCACGTCCAATTTAACCCGTTTTGTGACCAAGGCGCGAGCGGGGTGCCCCTAACGACGGCCGTAGACAGTGGTCCGTTCAACGGCGGGGCGGCCGGCGGCGGCCGCGAGCTCCTTCAGTTCGGAGACCGTACGAGCGCTCCCGTGCTCGGAACCGGCCATTCTGGAGATCGTCTCCTCCATCAACGTTCCACCCAGGTCGTTGCACCCGCCATTGAGCATCACCCGGGTGCCCTCGTCGCCCAGCTTCACCCAGGAGCACTGGATGTTGTCGATCCTGCCGTGCAGCAGGATCCGGGCCATCGCGTGCACCACCCGGTTCTCCCGCCAGGTCGGGCCGGGCCGGGCGATACCCGCCAGATAGATCGGGGCGTTGGTGTGGATGAAGGGCAGCGCCACGAACTCGGTGAATCCGCCCGTGACGTCCTGGATGCCGGCGAGCACCCGGAAGTGGCCGAGCCACTGGCGGGGGTGGTCGACGTGTCCGTACATCATGGTGGAACTGGAGCGGATGCCGACCTGGTGCGCGGTGGTGACCACCTCCTTCCACGCGGAGGCGGGGAGCTTGCCCTTGGTCAGCACCCAGCGCACGTCGTCGTCGAGGATCTCGGCCGCGGTGCCCGGGATGGTGCCGAGGCCGGCCTCCCGTAGTTCGGTGAGCCACTCCCTGATCGGGACGCCCGCCTTCGCCGAGGCGGTGACGATCTCCATCGGCGAGAACGCGTGCACGTGCATCCCCGGCACCCGCCGCTTCACCGCGCGGACCAGGTCGGCGTAGGCCGTGACGGGCATCTTGGGGTCGATGCCGCCCTGCATGCATACCTCGGAGGCACCGTCCCGCCAGGCCTCCTCGGCCCGGTCCGCGACCTGCTCCACGGAGAGGCGGTACGCGTCCGCGTCCTTCTCCCGCTGGGCGAACGCACAGAACCGGCACCCGACGTAGCAGACGTTGGTGAAGTTGATGTTCCGGTTCACGATGTACGTGATGTCGTCGCCGTTGACCTGCCGGCGGAAGCCGTCGGCGATCCGGGCCAGTTCGTCCAGCGCCGCACCGTCCGCGTTGAACAGCGCCATCGCCGCGTCCTCGTGCTTCTCCAGCAGGAGGGCGCCCGGGTCGGACTCGGCGAGCTTGAGCGCGGCCACCACGTCGGCCGGCATGTTCCGGGGCGCCTCCTTGACGTGCGCGGCCACCTCGTCCCAGTCGCCGTAGACGTAGTCGAAGTCGGACCGGCGGTCGGCGGTGCGCCCGTCGCTGTCGATGCTCTTGAAGAGATCGGTACGACCGCTTCCGTACGCCTCCTCGGGCTCCTGCCAGGGCAGTCCCTTGATCGGCACGTCGAGGGCCAGCCCATCCGGCCCGGACAGCGCGGTGACATGCGCCGTCACCCGGGGGTCGAGCCAGCCCTCACCTCCCCGGCGGACGAACTCGGGATAGATCGTGAGGCGCTCCTTCAGGATGAAGCCCGACTCCGCCGACTTCTCGGCCAGCGCATCGATCTGCGGCCACGGGCGCTCCGGGTTCACGTGGTCCGGCGTCACCGGGGAGACGCCGCCCCAGTCGTCGATCCCGGCCCGCAGCAGCAGCCCGAACTCGTCGTCGATCAGGTTCGGCGGCGCCTGGATCCGGGCCCGCGGGCCCATGATGATCCGGCCCACCGCCACCGTCGCGGCCAGCTCGCGCAGCTCGGCGTCGGGCATCCCGCGCATCGCCGTGTCCGGCTTGGCGCGGAAGTTCTGGATGATGACCTCCTGGATGTGGCCGTACTCCCGGGCGGCGCGGCGGATCGCGAAGAGCGACTCGACCCGCTCGGGCACCGTCTCGCCGATGCCGATCAGGATGCCGGTGGTGAACGGGACACCCACCCGCCCGGCGTCGTCCAGCACCCGGAGGCGGACCGCGGGCTCCTTGTCCGGCGAGCCGTAGTGCGGGCCGCCCGGCTCGGACCAGAGCCGGGTCGCGGTGGTCTCCAGCATCATGCCCATGCTCGGCGCCACCGGTTTGAGCCGCTGCAGCTCGGCCCAGCTCATCACGCCGGGGTTCAGGTGCGGCAGCAGGCCGGTCTCCTCCAGCACGGCGATCGCGCAGGAGCGCACGTAGTCGAGGGTGGAGTCGTAGCCGCGCTCGTCCAGCCACTGCCGGGCGGCCGGCCAGCGCTCCTCGGGGCGGTCGCCGAGCGTGAAGAGGGCCTCCTTGCAGCCCTGCGCGGCGCCCTGCCGGGCGATCTCCAGCACCTCGTCGCGCTCCAGGAAGGCGGCCGGGAGCCGGTGCGGCACGGTGGCGAACGTGCAGTAGTGACACCGGTCCTGACAGAGCCGGGTCAGAGGGATGAAGACCTTGCGGGAGTACGTGACCACGCCCGGGCGCCCGGCCTCGCGCAGGCCCGCGTCCCGCACTCCGGCGGCGATGGTCAGGAGCTCGTCGAACTTCTCGCCGGTGGCCGCGAGGAGCGCGGTGGCCTCGTCGGCGTCGATCGCTTTGCCGTCGGCGGCGCGGCGCAGTGCGCGGCGGATGCTCGCCTCGGTCGGTGCAGTTTCCCGGTTGGCCTCTACCACGCGACGAGCCTATGCCCGAATCGTTTCGCCCGCCGCTACGCTGCCCAGACGGGCCGAGTGTGATGAAACACGGTCAGCGAGTGACGAGTCCGGCCCGGCGCCCAGAGGGGGCCGGGCCGGTACGCCACGCTACTGACGGGGCGGATCCTGCTCGGCCGGGCCGAAACCGGGACGGTCGTCCGGCAGCACCGTGGTGGAGTCCGCCGACGGGGCGGCCCGCTCCGGCACCACCTGGGTGGCCTCCGCGGGCGGGGCGGGCGGGGCCGACGCGGGCGCGACCGGGGTGACCGGTGCGGCCGGGGATGGCGGGGTGAACGGCGGCGCCGCGACCGGCGCCTGGTTCCATGCGGGCTGAGCGGGCGGCTGCGGCTGGCCGTAGACACCGGGCTGCGGCGGGGGCGGGGTGAACGGCGGCTGGCCGTACACGCCGGGCTGCGGCTGCGGCTGCCCGTAGGTGCCGGGCGGCCCGTACTGCGGCTGGCCGTACGGTGCGCCGTACGGTGCGCCGTACGGCTGCTGGCCGTACATCCCGGGCTGCGGCTTCGGCTTCGGGACGAAGTAGAGGCCCCGCCAGATCTGGGTCAGCGCGTACGCCGCGACCCCGAACACCCCGAGCCAGGCCGCCCGGGCGAGCAGCGCGGTGAACGCCGCCGCCGCGTCGATCGAGGCCATGTTGCTGACCCCGAAGAGCACGCCGAAGACGACGCCGAAGAACGCCATCACCCCGTACTCGACCAGCGCGACCAGCGTGATCAGCCGGGCCTTGGGGTGCGCCGGCCGCAGCAGGTGCGCCAGCAGCACGGCGGCGAACGGGAAGGCGATGTTCTCCAGGTTCACGAACCCGCCGAAGCTGTACCGGGTGCGGTCGGCGAAGCCCTCCCCGAACAGGTCGACGATCGAGACGAAGAGGAACACCGCCGGAGCGCCGGCCAGGACGTACACGGCGAGATCGCGCAGCGGCGCCAGGTACTGGCCGATCGGCTTGCCCTCAGCCGGTGTGGGCTGCGGTGGACTGGTCACGGTTGAACTCCCGGACGTACGACGACAGAGCCCGCCCAGAGTAAACCGAGACCCACCACCCGGCCCGGCGGCGCAGGTGCGCGAGGATGGGGCGATGCGGATCGTGGTACTCACCGGGGGTATCGGCGGCGCCCGGTTCCTCGTCGGTGTCCGGGAACACGCCAGGGCCATCGGGGCCGACGTCACCGCCGTGGTCAACGTCGGGGACGACGTACGGATGCACGGCCTCCAGATCTGTCCCGACCTGGACAGCGTGATGTACACGCTGGGCGGGGCGGCGGACCCGGAGCGCGGCTGGGGCCGGGTCGGCGAGACCTGGGTGGTCAAGGAGGAGCTGGCGAAATACGCCGTCGAGCCCTCCTGGTTCGGCCTCGGCGACAAGGACACCGCCACCCATCTGGTACGCACCACCATGCTGAACGCCGGTTACCCGCTCTCCGCGGTGACCGCCGCCCTCTGCGAGCGCTGGCAGCCCGGCATCACCATGATCCCGGCCACCGACGACCGGCTGGAGACCCACGTGGTCTGCGACGTCGAGGGCGAACGGAAGGCGATTCACTTCCAGGAGTGGTGGGTGCGCTACCGCGGGAACGTGCCGACTCACCGGTTCGTGTTCGTCGGGGCCGAGTCCGCCAAGCCGGCCGCGGGCGTCGCCGACGCGCTGGCGGGCGCGGACGTGATCCTGATCGCCCCGAGCAATCCCGTGGTCAGCATCGCGCCGATCCTCGCCGTACCGGAGATCAGGGAAGCTGTGGCGAACGGCCCGGCGCCGGTGGTCGGGGTGTCGCCGATCATCGGCGGCTCACCGGTCCGCGGCATGGCCGACAAGTGCCTCGCCACGCTGGAGGTCGAGGTCAGCGCGGCGGGCGTCGGCCGGATGTACGGCCCACGCGCCGAGGGTGGCCTGCTGAACGGCTGGCTGGTCGACACGTCGGACGCCGGCGCCGAGGTGCCCGGCGTGACCACCCGCGCGGTGCCGCTCTGGATGAAGGACGAGGCCACCACGGCCCGGATGGTCGCCGACGCGCTGGAGCTGGTCCGGTGAGGCTGGAGATCCTGCCCGTCGAGGGGATCGGCGACGTCACCCCCGGCGACGACCTGGTCGGGCTGATCACGGCGGCCGCGCCCTGGCTCGCCGACGGCGACGTCCTGGTGGTGACCAGCAAGATCGTGTCGAAGGCGGAGGGCCGGCTGGTCGAGGTGCCGGCCGACGGCCCGGAGCGCGACGAGGCCCGCCTGCGCGCGCTGGAGTCGGAGACCGCCCGGGTGGTCGCCCGCCGGGGCCCGACGACGATCGTGCAGACCCACCACGGCTTCGTGATGGCCGCCGCCGGGATCGACGCCTCGAACGTCGACAAGACCCACCTGGTGCTGCTCCCCGACGACCCGGACGCCTCGGCCCGGCGGCTGCGCGCCGGGTTCGCGGAGCACGGCCTGGACGTCGCGGTGATCGTGTCGGACACCATGGGCCGGGCGTGGCGCAACGGCCTGACCGATGTCGCCCTCGGCTCGTCCGGGATCGAGCCGCTGCTCGACCACCGAGGCCGGGTCGACCCGTACGGCAACGAGCTCTCGCTCACCCAGATGGCCGTGGTCGACGAGCTCTCCGCCGCGGCCGAGCTGGTCAAGGGGAAGTGCGACCAGGTTCCGGTGGCGGTGGTCCGGGGCTATCCGTACGCGCCCGGGGAGACCGGCGTGCGAGTGCTGATCCGCGACGCGGAGAGCGACATGTTCGGCCTGGGCACCGCCGAGGCGCGCGCCCAGGGCCTCCGCGACGCCGCGCTGCTGTCCGATACCGCCCAGTCCCCCGAGCCCACCGACCCCGCCGCGGTCAAGCGGGCGGTCGCCCTGGTCACCGCGTCTCTCGCTCCGGAGACCGGCATCGCGCTCAGCGCGGGCGCGCTTCACCTGACCACCGCCGGGTCCGGGTCCGCGGATCTGCTCCGGCTGGGTTCCGATGCCTTCCGGGTACGCGCCATGCTCACCGCCGAGGGCGTACCGACCACGCTGGAGATCGACGATCGGGGCATCGTCCTGAGTTTCGGAGAGTCACATGAGCCTGTATGACGACGCCGTCGGGGTGCTGACCAGCTGGACGGCACCGTCCGAGGCGGCCGAGCTGAACCGTAAGCGCACCCTCGCCCTGCTCGCCGACGGCCCGGACGCGATGACCCGGGCGCACCGGGCAGGGCACGTCACCGCCAGCGCGCTGGTCGTCGACGACGCCGGCCGGGTGCTGCTCTGCCTGCACGGCCGGCTCGGCCTCTGGATGCAGCTGGGCGGGCACTGCGAGGCGGGCGACGCGACGCTGGCCGCCGCGGCGCTGCGCGAGGCGACCGAGGAGTCCGGCATCCCGGGGCTGCTCCTCGACCCGGAGCCGATCGACATCGACGTGCACGAGGTGCGCTGCGGCGCCGCGGACGGCGAGCCGGCCACCCCGAGCGTCCACTACGACGTGCGGTTCCTGCTGCGGGCACCGGCCGGCGCGGTGGAGCGGATCAGCGACGAGTCGGCGGACCTGGCCTGGTTCGCGACCGACGCGCTGCCCAGCCCGCTCGCGGACGGCGTGATCCAGCAGATCGCCCCGGCGAAGGCCCGTTTCTGATCTTTCTCCCGGCTTCGTGCCGCGGGTCCCGGACGATCGTTTCCGGACTCGCGGCATCGAGCATTCTGATGTCGGCAACGCCCATAACCGACAGAACTGGTGAGAAGAACCCATGCGTAAGCTCGTCGCCCCGGCCCTGATCCTCCTGACCGGCCTTACCGGGTGCTCCGCTGCCTCCTCTTCTTCCGCCGCCCCCGGCGCGACCGCATCCGCCGCTGCCCCGGCCACCACCGCCGGCGCGGAATCGGCCTCGGCGCCCGCGGCCGCCGCCACGAAGACCACGAAGGCGACCGCGGCGACCAAGGCCGGCGCCTGCCGCAGCGAGGGCGTGAAGACCAGCGTCGAGCTGCAGGAGGCGGAGGGCACCACCCAGCGCGCCATGGTGATCGTGACCAACAGCGGGAAGAGCAACTGCACGCTCGACGGCTGGGTGGCGATCTCCCTGGTCAACGCCGCCGACGAGGTGGTGGACGTGCCGACCAGCCGGGTGAAGGAGCCGGGCCCGGCCGAGCCGATCACGCTCAAGCCGGGGACCTCGGCCTTCGCCGGGATCAAGTGGACCAGTTGCGACAAGGGCGACGACACCTGCGGGGTGGGCAACACCCTGCGCTACAACCTGGAGGCGAGCACCGACGGCCCGGTCGCCGAGCTCTCCGGCTTCCCGAACCCGGAGTCCAGCGCGATCACCATGACGTCGCTGAAGATCGGCACGCTGCAGCCGAGCAACCAGGGCGTCGTCGCCTGGTGATCCCGCCGCTCGGGGAGCCGGTCGCCTGGCTCCCCGAGTGCGCCGATCAGATGTAGCCGTGCTGGCCCAGCTCCTTGAGCTGGTCCACCAGGTGCTTGACCTCCTGGGCCCGCTCGCGCGGGCAGACCAGCACCGCGTCCGGGGTGTCCACGATGATCAGATCGCTGACGCCGAGCGCGGCCACCAGGCGGCCCGAGGACGGGACCACCACCAGGCCACCGGCGTCGCGCAGTACGACCGCCGGGCGCTCCACGTCGCCGGACTGCCCGACCACGACGTTGCCGGACGGGTCGGCGGTGAGCACCTCGCCGAGCGTGTGGAAGTCGCCGACGTCGTTCCAGCCGAAGTCGCCGGGGACCGTACCGACCCGGCCGGTCGCGGCGGCGCCCTCCATCACGGCGTAATCCACCGAGATGCGCGGCAGGGTCGGCCAGACCTCGCCCATCACCTCCTCCTGGGCCGAGGTCTCCCAGGCCTGGGCGATACGGCGGACGCCCGCGGCGAGCTGTGGCTGCTGCCGGGCGAGTTCGGTCAGGAAGGCGTCCACCCGCCAGACGAACATGCCGGCGTTCCAGAGGTAGTTCCCGGACTTCACGTAGCTCTCGGCCACGTCGTAGGAGGGCTTCTCCTTGAACTCCTGGACCGTACGCAGCGGGCCGTCGCCGATCTCGCCGCCGCAGTGCAGGTAGCCGTACCCGGTCTCGGGGCGGGTCGGGGTGATGCCGAGGGTCATGAGCAGGCCCTGCTCGGCACCGGCCATCGCCCGCCGGATCACCGCGGAGAACTCGTCCTTGTCGGCGATCAGGTGATCGGACGCGAATGAGCCCATGATCGCCTGCGGATCGCGCCGCGCGATCACCGCCGCGGCGAGAGCGATCGCCGCGCAGGAATCGCGCGGCGAGGGCTCCACGAGAACGTTTTCCTCGGGCATCGCGGAAAGCTGCCGGGAAACGGCGGCCGCGTGCGCGACGCCGGTTACCACAAAGATCCGTTCAGGCGAGGTGAGTGTGTCCAGCCGGTCCACCGTCGCCTGCAGTAGGGAGGCGTCGGTGCCGGTCAGGGGGTGAAGAAACTTGGGATGACCGGCGCGGGACAGTGGCCAGAGACGGGTTCCGGTACCGCCCGCCAGAACCACGCCGTACAGCACATTCCGTTCGTCGCTCATGCGCGGAGAGTTTAGTTGATGATCAAGCAGCCACTCGATTCCACGTTGTTACATGTACTTCCGCGCTCGACGCCCACGTGAATTCTTTGGCACGATCGAATCCCGCTTTCGCCAACGTCTGGCGTCGTTGCTCGTCATGCAGCAGATCGGCCAGATCCTCGGCGATTCGCTCCGGCGCCTCTGTCGTATATGCGACGGCGTCGCCACCCACCTCTGGGAGTGACAGGCGCGGCGTGGTGAGCACCGGGGTGCCGCACGCCATCGCCTCCAGAATCGGCAGACCGAAGCCCTCGCCGAACGACGGGTAACACGCCACCAGGGCGCCGCCGAGGAAGCCGGGAAGGTCCGCGTAGCGGAGGTAGCCCGGGCGCAGCAGGCGCAGGTGCGGCGGGACCTCGGCGACCGCGCGGTCGATGTCGTCGTCGTGGCCGCTGCCACCGGCGATCACCAGGGCCGGCGGGTGCGGCCAGTCGGCCACCGCACGGGCCCAGCCGCGGATCAGGTTCGGCACGTTCTTCCGCGGCTCCTTGGCGCCGAGGAACGCGACGTAGCCGGCGTCGCCGAGGCCGAGCCGGGCACGGACCCGCGCCTTCTCCTCGTCGGTCGGCGCGTGGAAGGCCGCGTGGTCGACGCCGTGGTACGCCACGTCGATCCGGGTCGGGTCGGCGTCGAGCAGCCGGATCAGCTCGTCCCGGGTGGCCTTGCTCGGCACGATCACCCGGGCGGCCCGGCGCAGCGACGTCTTGATCGCGCTGCGGAAGAAGGTCCGCTTGGTGTTGTCGTAGTGCTCCGGCTCGGTGAAGAACGTCGCGTCGTGCACGGTGACCGTCACCGGGCAGCCGGTCCGCAGCGGGCAGGTGTAGAAGGGCGAGTGCAGCACCTCCGCCCCCACCTGCTGGGCGAGCAGCGGCAGGCCGGTCTGCTCCCAGGCGAGCCGGGCGGGCCGGTGCGCGATGGCTGCCGGACCGGGGATCACCTCGGCTTCCGGGAGCATGCGGCGGTAACGCTCCGCATCCGAACGCTGCGCCACGACGGCGAGGTTCACGCGGTCCGGCTCGAACTGCCCGAGGGCACCGAGCAATCCGTCGACATATCTGCCGACACCACCTCTGTCCGCGGGGACACTAGTGGCGTCGACCAGCACTCGCGGGGGGCGACCGGGGGTCACGAGGCATCTCCTTGGCGTCTCTGACGTACCGATGCTGCGGTGTTGCTCCGACGTTGAGGGTCGGCAACGTCACTGTCGAGGGTACGCCCGGAACGCTTCAGGAAAGTGTCCGCGACACCTGTGGTTGCCTTACCTCGTCGTAATCGCCGTCATCGGCGTTCCGGCTCGATGACACAGAGTGACCCGCCTATCGTGAAGACCGATGAACACCACTCTCCCGCAGGTCCTCGCCGAGGCCGTCCGGCGCGACCCGGCCACGCCGCTGCTCACCTTCTACGACGACGTCTCCGGCGACCGCACCGAACTCTCCGGCGCCACCCTGGACAACTGGGTCTCCAAGACCGCGAACCTGCTGGTCGACGGGGCCGGCCTGGGGCACGGGGACAACGTCGCCCTGGTCATGCCGCCACACTGGCAGACCGCGGCGATCCTGCTCGGCGCCGCGGCCGCCGGGCTCGCCACCGACCTGGCTGACCTGGGCGGTGACCCGCAGCCGGTGGAGGCGCTCTTCACCACCCCGGACCTGGTCGAACGGGCCGCCGCGTGGAGCGCCACCGACCGGTACGCCACCGGGCTGCTGCCGCTCGCCATGCCGCTGCGCGAGCTCCCGGCCGGGTACGCCGACTTCGTCACCGAGGTCCGCAACTACGGTGACCACTTCCGGGGCGAACCGGTCAGCCCGGCCGACCGGGTGTTCGCCGGGCCGATCGAACTCAGCCACGCGGACGCTCTCGCGGGCGCCGAGGACCGCGCCACCCAGCTCGGTTTCGGCGCCGGCGACCGGGTGATGTTCGACCTCGCGATCCACCCGGACCCGGTCGACTGGCTGCTCGCCCCGCTGCTGGTCGGCGCCTCGGTGGTGCTCTGCGCCAACCTCGACCACGACAGGATCGACGCGCGCGCGGTCACCGAGAAGGTCAGCCTGGTTCTCTCCTGACCCGGGCCAACTCGGCGAAAGCGGTCAGGGAGTCCGGGTTCGCGAGAGCACCCCTGGCCGCGGCCGACTCGACGGGCGAACCGGTGAGGATGCGCTTCACCGGGACCTCGAGCTTCTTGCCGGAGAGCGTGCGAGGCACCGCGCGTACCGGGAAGATCTCGTCGGGAACGTGCCGCGGTGACAGCGCGGCACGCAGCTCTCGCGCGATCCGGCCGCGCAGGGGTGCGCCGAGGTCGGCACCGTCGGCGAGCACCACGAAGAGCAGCAGCTCGCCGTTGGGGTCATCGGCTCTGTCCAGATGGACGACCAGCGAGTCGTCGATCTCCGGCATGTTCTCGACCACCGAGTAGAACTCCGAGGTGCCCAGCCGGACGCCGCCGCGGTTGAGGGTGGCGTCGGAGCGGCCGGTGATCACGCAGCTGCCGTCCTCCTCGACGGTGATCCAGTCGCCGTGCCGCCAGACGCCGGGGAAGACGCCGAAGTACGCCTCGCGGTACCGCGAACCGTCCGGGTCGTTCCAGAAACCGACCGGCATGCTCGGCATCGGCGCGCTGATCACCAGTTCGCCGAGCTCGCCGACGACGGGCTTCCCCGCCGGGTCGTAGGCCTCCACCCGGGCGCCGAGACTGCGGCCGGCGATCACGCCCGCACGCACCGGAAGCAGCGGCGATCCGCCGACGAAACCGGTGCAGACGTCGGTGCCGCCGGAGAGCGAGAGCAGCTGGAGATCGCGGCCGACCGCCTCGTAGACCCAGGCGAATCCCTCGGGCGGCAGCGGCGCGCCGGTCGATCCGAGGCCTTTGAGGTGTTTGCGGGGCGTGATCCCGGCCTTGCGGCAGGCCAGCAGGAAGGGCGCCGACGTGCCGAAATAGGTGATCCCGGCGGTGTCGATCAGGTCCCAGAGCGCATCCAGCGAGGGCCAGCCCGGATCGCCGTCGAAGAGCACGATCGCCGCGCCCACGGCCGGGCCGCTGGCCAGGTAGTTCCACATCATCCAGCCGGTGGTGGTGAACCAGAAGAATCGGTCACCCGGCCCGAGGTCGTGATGCAGCGCGAGGATCTTCAGGTGCTCCAGCAGGATGCCGCCGTGCCCGTGAACGATCGGCTTCGGCAGCCCGGTGGTCCCGGAGCTGTAGAGGACGTAGAGCGGATGGTCGAACGGGACGGGGTCGAAGGCGAGCGGCTCGTCGCTTTCAGGGTAAAAATCATTCTTTTCGTTGATATACCCGATTTCAAGGAAGTGCTCGACCGACGGCAGCGCCGCCCTGATCGCGCGCACCTCGGCACGCCGGTCGATGAGCTTGTCGCCGTAGCGGTAGCCGTCGACCGCGACCAGCACCTTCGGCTCGATCTGACTCCAGCGGTCGATCACGCTGCGTGATCCGAACTCGGGAGCGCAGGACGAGAAGATCGCGCCGAGGCTCGCGGTCGCCAGCATCAGTACGTAGGTCTCCGGGATGTTCGGGGCATACGCCACCACCCGGTCCCCCCGGCCGACACCCCGGGCCTTCAGCCCGGCACGCACGCGCCGCACCCGATCACGCAGCTGCCGCGCGGTCACGCTGATCATTTCGCGACTTTGCGAGTACGCCAGCAGGACCGGCTCATCGTCCGCGACACCCGGCATCCGCAGCACGTTCTCGGCGTAGTTGAGCGTCGCCCCGGGGAACCAGCGCGCGCCCGGCATGGCGGTGCCCTCGAGGACCGCGGTCGGCGGATCGTGCGCGACGACCGCGAAGTACTCCCAGATCGATCCCCAGAACCCGGACAGATCAGTGACCGACCACTCCCAGAGGGCGGCGTAGCCGGGGAAGGTGAGCCCGCGCTCCCGCTCGAGCCAGGAGAGGTAGTGTCCGATCCGGGACGACTCCCGGGCATCCGCCGGCGGCTCCCAGAGAAGTGTGCCGGACGTCACTTCGCCTGTCGTCATGGCCACACCTTAACGGCGCTTCCCGTCGATGCCTCCCGCCGATTTCCCGGCCCTCCGCGGCCCGGCCCTCCGCGGCCCGTCCTTCCTCAGGGCTCATCCTTCCTCAGGGCCCATCCTTTCTCAGGGCTCGCCGTGGTCGGCGGCGCGGGCCTGCTGGATCGCGGCGCGGCGGGCCAGGCGGTGATCACGGCGGATCAGCGCCTCCTTGAACCGGCGGTGATCGCCGGGATCCCCGGGCAGCACCGGCGGGACCTTCCGCGGGTTGCCGGCCACGTCCACCCCGACGAAGACCAGGTACGCCGTCGCCACCGGGATCGGCGTGGCGCCCACCGCGTCCCAGCGCTCGGCGGCCAGCTTCACGCCGACCTCCATCGAGGTCGTACCGCTCCAGTTGACCTGCGCGTACGCGTGCACCAGATCACCGACCCGGACCGGCTCCAGAAAGACGATCTCGTCGATCGCCGCCGTCACCGCGGTGCCCCCGCTGTGCCGCGCCGCCGACGCACCCGCCACATCATCGACGAACTTCATCAGCACGCCGCCGTGCACCGTCCCGTACAGATTCACGTCGACCGCGGTCATGATCTTGCTGAGCGTGACGCGGGACTGCGCCGTGGGACGCCCGGAGAGCTGTTCTTCCATGCCGGTACGTTACGGCGACTTTCGCCATCGTTGCTCCGTCGAGGTACCTTTCCCGATCATGCGCCATCTCCGGTCGATCCTGTACGCGCTCGTTCTGGCCCCCGCGGTGTGGGTCCTCTCCGGTGTCGGTTTCACCCACGACATGATCAGTCGCGGACGGGAGATGTTCGCTGCCGAGTCGGTGGGCGGCCTGCTCCTCCTGGTCTTCGCCGGCATCCTCTACGCCATCATGGTCTTCTCCCCGATCTCCCCGGCCGGCCCGACACTGGCCGGCCTGCTCTTCGCCGGGATGACCTACTGGGCGTTGAACTCACCCACCGGCTATGCGGGCGTCTGGCCCTCCGCGGTCACCAAGTCCGATTTCGATCTGAGCAGACCGGGGTACGGCCTGGCCGCCCTGCTCGCGGTACCCCTGCTGTGCACCGCGCTGAGCGCACGACGCTGGGCCCGCTACGAGCCCCCGGTCCTCCCGATCATCGGCGAGATCGGCCGCTTCCGCGGTTCCGCCCGCGTCGCCGGCGAGACGGTGGCCGCCATCCAGACCACGGTCCTGCGCGCCGGCGCCGGCACCGCCTCCGCCTCCGCCTCCGACAAGACCGCCTACCTCCCGATGGGCACCGCCTCGGACAAGACGGCCTACGTCCCGACCGGGAACGCCGCCGACAAGACCGCATATGTTCCGACCGGCGCGCCGTCTGCGCCTCCTGTGCCCTCTGCGCCGTCTGCGCCGTCTGCGCCGTCTGCTTCCGCCTCGGACGCCACGGTGACCATGTCCGCCGTGACCGGCGACAAGACCGTCACCATGCCCACGGCCACCGACGACCGCACGATCGCCATGCCGGTCGCCGCCGCCCCGGTTCAGATCCCGGCAGCGGCCCCGCCCACGCTCGTTCCTTCGGCTCCCGTCCAGCCCGCGCCGTCCGTCCCGTCCGTCCCGTCCGCGGCCGCGCCGTCCGCCCCGTCCGCCCCGTCCGCCCCGTCCGCGGCCGCGCCGTCCGCCCCGTCCGCGCCCGCCCCGGCAGCGCAGGTACCAGCCGCGGCGGCCAAGCCGTCGGTGGTCGCGCCGACCTCCGACGCGACGATCATCATGCCCGTGGCCAGGCCCGCCGCCGAGGCCAAGTCGCCCGAAGTACCCGCGAATACCTCAAGCGGCAATAAATCCGGTATTACCACTAATCCGACTATCGCCGTCGAGGCCGGAAAATCGGGTGCTCCCCAGATCCCGGCCCAGAGGATCCCGGCCCAGAAAACCGCGGCCGGGATCGACGCGGCTCGCCCCACGACGAACCCGGACGACGACGCGACCGAGGTCCTGAGCGCCGGTAGCCTGGCCGCCGCCGCCCAGCCCCCGGCCCAGTCCCCCACGTCCGGGTCCTGACCCGCACCACCCCCGACAGAACACCGAACAGCCACGAGACCCAGCCGGACCGGACGAACTGGCTCTCGTGGCTGTTCCGCGCCACCCCTGTTCCGCGCCACCCCAGTGCCGCCCCACCCCAGTGCCGCAGCACCCCTGACCGCCAGCCGACGAGCGCGCGTGCCCGGCTGGCGGTCAGAGGTCCCTCGCGCGTGTTCAGACACCCCTCAACACCAGCCGACGACAACGGGCTGGCAACCAAGGGTGCCTCCCACCTGCCCAGACACCTCTCGTCGCCAGCTGGCGGGCGGCGGGAGGCCGGCGGCGGGCGGCGGCGCTGCCGGACGAGCGCGTCCAGCTCACCGTCTTGCGTCATACGCAA